>NZ_CDRRTB010000004.1:0-46470 GCF_977045075.1 Peptostreptococcus sp.
ACAATATAATATCCTACCTAAATCAAAGAGAGGAGCCTGTAATATTTGTACTATGGGGGGCAAATGCAAGGTCTAAAAAGAAGCTTATAGATGGATCGAGGCACCATATACTAGAGGCCCCCCATCCAAGTCCACTTTCAGCACATAGGGGCTTTTTCGGGTGTGGACATTTTGCCAGGGTAAACCAGATTCTAGAATCTATGGGACAAGAGCCTATAGATTGGCAGATAGAAAATATTTAGTAGGTGAAGGTATATGAAATTTTCAGCGTCATTTAGTGGTGGTAAAGACTCCACATTAGCAATAAAGAGGATGTTAGACCAGGGCAACGACTTAGTTGCCCTAATTGTTTCTACAAAAAAGGGACAAGACTTGTCTTGGACCCATAATCTAGAATATAGGTATTTCGAGGATGTAGGCCAGATACTTGCTTGCAAGGTAATATTTACAAGGGCAGGCCTAGAGGACTATGAGGTCCAATTTGAAGAGGCCTTAAAGACAAGTAAAGACCTAGGTGCCCAGGCCTGTATTTTTGGTGATATTGATATAGAAGGCCACCTAAATTGGAATAGGGCCAGGTGTAGAAAGGCAAATATAGGCTGCATCCACCCCCTAGAATACGAGAAAAGGGAGAATATTCTAGATGAATTCATAAATTCAGGCCTAGAGGCAAGGATAGTGAAAGTAAATGAGGATTATCTTGACAGGTCCTATGAGGGAAGGTTATTGGATAAGGGCTTGATTGATTATTTCAAGGAGAATGACCTAATAGATGCCTGTGGTGAAAATGGTGAATACCATACTAGGGTAGAGGTTTGGTCAATAGAAAAATATCTAAAAAAAATATAAAATCTACTTGATTTTTATAAGGACCTATGGTAAACTAAAGTTACTTGATACTGATTATCGTATCAAAATTAAAGATTTAATCAATCTTTAGCTTCCATATCAACACATATAAATTGTTTAATAAAAATAGGCTGGGCACAGCCTATTTTTATTTACATGAAAAGTTTTAGAAATATAGAAAGTAAGAAAATAAAAATGACGGCTAGATGGATAGCTGCTCTTAAAATATTATTATATATTCCTATATTCAACCAATTAGATCTAAGGTATATCCAAAAAAGTCACCCATACCTTTAACGGAAGTTTACATCAAGTGATATAGACGCAAAAAAGACTATACATACAAGATGCATAGTCTTTTAGTTAGCTTACACTAAGTTTTTACAAATTCTTCTTAACAAGTTCGTTTATCTTTCTGCCGTCTGCACGTCCAGCAGTCTTAGGCTTGATAGCAGCCATAATCTTGCCCATATCCTTCATTGATGTAGCACCAACTTCAGCTATAGTTTCGATTACGATCTTCTCAAGTTCTTCTTCGCTTAATTGTTGAGGTAGGTATCCTTCTAAAACTTGTATTTCAGATTTTGTTTCTTCAACCAAATCATCCCTGTTAGCCTTGACGAATTCCGCAAGTGAATCCTTTCTTTGCTTAAGCTGCTTTGATATGATATCGATGATAGCATCATCAGCTAGCTCAACACGGTTATCAACTTCATGCTGTTTAATAGCAGCCCTGATAAGTGTAACAACAGACTTTTTGACTTTATCCTTGTTTTTCATAGAAGACTTTAGGTCTTCCTGCAGTTTTTCTTTAAGGGACATTCCCTTTCACCTCTTTTTAATTAACTATCTTTTAGCGTTTTTTCTTCTAGCAGCTTCTGCTTTTTTCTTACGCTTAACACTAGGCTTGTCATAGTGTTCTCTTTTTCTAACTTCTGACATTATGCCAGACATAGCACACTGTCTCTTGAATCTTCTAAGTGCACTATCTAATGATTCGTTTTCTCTTACTCTAACTTCTGACATCTGTTTCACCTCCCTACAACTAGCGATTTGTTAACCTAATCCGATTAGTTTAACACCATAATATTATAAGATAAATTAGGCTATTTAGCAAGTCTTTTTGAAAAATATATAGAAATATATATAAAATTCTAAAAAAATCTAATCTTACGCAAAAATTATTTATGAATTTAAAAAAGTGTGGTATAATATGTAAGTGGATAATACCCATTATTTTTTTATACATTGTGGGATAAAAAACGCAATATAGGGACTAAAAAAGTCCATAACCTGTTTCAAATCATAAATAAGTGGTATTTTGAAAATAGGTATTATAGGTAAATTTTTAATATGAGTGATATTATAGATATATATTTAATTATGGTAAGTTAAATGGTAAAAGGTAAAAATCAGGAGGTAATGTATGAAGGCTATTGGTATTTTGACTAGTGGAGGAGATGCTCCAGGTATGAACGCAGCCATTAGAGCTGTTGTTAGAACTGCCATATATTATGGCTACAAGGTATACGGAATCGAAAGAGGTTATGCAGGTCTTTTGGAAAAGGACTTTAGAGAAATGGACCTTTCTTCAGTAGGTGATATCATCCAGAAGGGTGGTACAGTATTAAAGTCATCAAGATGTGATGAGTTTAGGACAGAAGAAGGTAGGGCCAAGGCTGTAAAAATATTGGAAGAATTTGGTGTTGAAAGCTTAGTGGTAATAGGTGGAGATGGGTCTTTTACAGGAGCTAACAAGCTAAGCCAGTTAGGAGTACACACTATAGGTATACCAGGAACTATAGACAATGACCTTGCCTATACTGATTATACTATAGGCTTTGATACTGCAACAAATACAGTCATAGATGCTATAGGTAAGCTAAGAGATACGTCATCATCACATGACAGGGTGAATATTATAGAGGTAATGGGTAGACATTGTGGAGACCTTGCCCTATTTGCTGGTATAGCAGGTGGTGCAGAGTCTATAATAGTACCTGAAATGAATACAAGTACAGAGGATATAGTTAAAAAGCTTAAGACAACTCAGAAGAGGGGTAAGAAGCACAGTATCATAGTTCTAGCAGAGGGTGCTGAAAATATAGAGGGTGGAGCCCTAGGCCTTAGGTCTGCCCTTACAATAGAAGACAAGGCAGATGTTAGGATAACAGTTCTAGGCCATGTTCAGAGGGGTGGTTCTCCATCAGCCTTTGATAGGATCCTGGCTAGTAAACTGGGCAATAAGGCAGTAGAATTACTAATAGAAGGTAAGTCTGGCAGGGTTGTCGGTATAAAGGACAATAAGATAATAGACATGGATATAGATGAAGCTCTTTCAATGAAGAAGACTTTTGATGAAGATATGTATGAAATGGCAAAGATACTGTCTATATAGGGCTTGTATCTTGTTGACATAAAGACTGAGCTGGTGACTTAGTTTATAATTTATAATTTGGCAGGCTAAGGCCAAGCCGTACAAAGTTATAGGAGTGATTAAATTATGGTAAGATGTAAAAAGACAAAAATTGTTTGTACAATGGGACCTTCAACTGATTCAGACCAGGTTCTAAAGGAATTAATTGAAAATGGACTAAATGTTTGTAGGTTCAATTTCTCACATGGTTCACACGAAGAACACAAGGAGAGAATGGATAGGACAAAGAGGGTAAGAGAAGAATTAGACCAGCCAGTGGCAATCCTTCTAGACACTAAGGGTCCAGAAATTAGAACTGGTGAATTTGAAGAGCCAGTAGTCCTTGAAGAGGGTGCAAAGTTTGTAGTAAGTATGGACGACTGTATTGGTAACAGCCAGAGATGTAGTGTATCATACAAGGGTATGATAGACGATGTTAAGGTTGGAGATACAATCCTAATCGATGACGGTCTAGTAGGCCTAAAAATTGAAGAAATTAAGGGTAATGACATACATACAGTAGTGGCAAACTCAGGAAAGGTATCATCAAGAAAGGGTGTAAACCTTCCAGGTGTTTCAATCAACCTACCAGCAATCACAGAAAAGGATATAGAGGATATCAAGTTTGGTATAGAACAGGGTATAGACTTTATAGCAGCATCATTTGTTAGAAAGGCTTCTGACGTACTTGAAATTAGAAAGGTACTAGAAGAAAATAATGCACCTGACATCCACATCATATCTAAGATAGAGAGCCAGGAGGGTGTAGATAATATAGACTCAATCATCCAGGTTTCAGATGGTATAATGGTGGCCAGAGGAGACATGGGTGTTGAAATTCCAAGTGAAGAGGTACCTATTGTCCAGAAGATGATCATCAAGAAGTGTAATGAGGTAGCCAAGCCAGTAATCACAGCTACTCAGATGCTTGACTCAATGATTAGAAACCCTAGACCTACAAGAGCAGAGGTAACAGACGTGGCCAATGCCATCTATGATGGTACTGACGCTATAATGCTTTCTGGAGAAA
Source organism: Peptostreptococcus sp. (assembly GCF_977045075.1). NCBI lineage: Bacteria > Bacillati > Bacillota > Clostridia > Peptostreptococcales > Peptostreptococcaceae > Peptostreptococcus > Peptostreptococcus sp. The sequence goes on from NZ_CDRRTB010000004.1 coordinate 4,296, forward strand.
CAGCTGCCGGTAAGTACCCAGTAGAGGCTGTAAAGACAATGAACAGAATAGCCTTGAGAACAGAAGAAACTCTTGACTACAAGATTAAATACAATATAGACATAGACGAAATAACTGTAACAGACGCTATCAGCCATGCTACTTGTACAACAGCAATGGACCTTGGTGCTAGGGCTATCATAACTTGTACCTCATCTGGTTATACAACTAGGATGGTATCTAAGTTCAGACCTAAGTCTCCGATCATAGCGGCAACTCAGAATGAAAGAGTTAGAAGAAAGCTATCCCTATTATGGGGTACATACCCTCTAATTTCTAAGTTTGCTGAAAGTACTGATGAGGTAATGGATGAATCAGTAGAAGTAGCTAAGAAGGCAGGAATAGTAAATCCTGGCGATGTAGTTGTAATCACAGCAGGCGTACCAGTAGGTAAGACAGGAAAAACTAACCTAGTAAAGGTTGCTGTAATTGGCGAATTCCTAGGTAGGGGTGTTGGTATTGGTAAGGTTTGTGTAGAAGGATCAGCCAAGGTAATTATGCCAGGAGAAGACAAGGAATTCAATGAAGGAGATGTCCTAGTTACACTTGGTACTGACAGAGATATGTTGAAGTACATGGAAAAGGCATCAGCAGTAGTAACTGAGACTGGTGGTATGACTTCACATGCTGCCATAGCAGGAATCAACCTAGGCATACCAGTAATAGTATCCGTAGAAGGTATCACAAAGAAGATAAAGGACGGACAAATGATAAAGGTAGAGCCAGCCAGTGGTGCTGTTAGTAGAGAACAGTAGTATTAACTAAATAAATAATATAATTTAGGTCGTATACCAGATTCATATGAAATGGGCATACGGCCTATTTTTTATCCTTAAAAGGTGACTATGTGGTATAATGGGGTGTAGTATATAATTATTTTAAAGGAACGATTAGACCTAGCTTAAGCAAATATTTGCTAAGCTGATTTATAGATAAATTTTAAAAAAGCTAGAAAAAGCCTGATAAGGTTGAATAAAAGATAAATAAGTGTTGAGAAGGATAAAAGATGTTAGAAAAAGGCAAAAAATACGAATGTAAGATAGTAGATATAGGACAAAATGGTGTTGGCATAGGCAAGCATGAGGGCTTCACCGTCTTTGTAGACGGGGCACTATTGGGTGAGGTTGTTGATGTCAAGATCAAGAAGTCCAAGAAAAAATATGCAGAAGGAGTAGTCTCTAAGATAAAGGAAAGGTCACCATACAGGGTAGACAGGGCCTGTAACCCCAAATACTCAAGCTGTGGTGGATGTCAGATCCAGGAGCTAGACTACCAAAAGCAGCTAGACCTGAAGACTAATATGGTCAAGGAAGATTTAAAGAGGATAGGTGGCTTAGAAGATGTACAGGTATTTGATACAATAGGTATGGAGGTTCCATATAGGTACAGGAACAAGGCCCAATTCCCAGTCCAGAAGGAAGATGGAAAAGTGAAGATAGGCTTTTATAGGAAGAAGAGCCACGATATCATTGATATAGACAAGTGCCTTATCCAGGATGAAAAAAATGACCTTATTATAGACATTATAAGGAAGTACATAGAAGAAGAAAATATCAGCATATACGATGAAAAAAGCCACAAGGGACTACTAAGGCATATAGTAACCAAGGTAGGCTTTACAAGTGGCCAGGTAATGGTAGTCCTAGTAGCTACAGAGGATAGGTTTAAGGGCTTAGACAGGCTTATAGAAAGCCTAAAGGACCAGGTAGAAGGTTTTACCAGCCTGGTGGTAAATATAAACAAGGACAAGACCAATGTAATCCTGGGATTAAAGAATATAAACAAGTATGGAAATGGTAAAATAGTAGACAATATAGGCGACCTAAAGTTTGAAATATCACCACTGTCATTCTTCCAGGTAAACCCAATTCAGACAGAGGTCCTTTACAATAAGGCCTTGGAATATGCAGACCTAAAAGAGGGGGACAGGGTCTTTGATATCTATTGTGGAATAGGGACTATATCCCTATTCCTAGCCCAAAAGGCAGAATTTGTCTATGGGGTAGAAATAGTTGAAGATGCAATCAAGGATGCCAGACTAAACGCAAGGCTAAACGGTATGGACAACCTAGAGTTCTTTGTAGGTAAGGCAGAAGAGGTAGTTCCTGAAATCTACAAGGAGGGCAAGAGAGCCAATGTAGTCGTAGTGGACCCACCTAGGAAGGGCTGCGATGAAAGGGTCCTGGATACCATAGTCGAGATGGCGCCTGATAGGGTAGTCTATGTAAGCTGTAACCCAAGTACCCTGGCCAGGGACCTGAGGTATTTGGTGGATAGGGGTTATAGGTGTGAGAAGGTCCAGCCTGTAGACTTGTTCCCTCATAGTGTTCATGTTGAAAGTGTGACACTTCTAACCAAGCGATAAAGCTATTTTCAATGATTATAAGGGCTTAGTTTATACACTTTGTCCACCATTTGTCCACGGTTATTTTATCCGTGGACAAGTTTTTATAATTTGACCACGTCTTCTAGTATATCTATACTTTGTGCCTGCATCTTTAGAGTATTATGGGAATAAGCAAATGTTTGTTCAATGTTTGTATGCCCTAACCTTTCGGCAACATCCACTGGATTAGCTCCGTTTTCCATTAGTATAGTAGCGTGTGTATGCCTTAGGCTGTGAAAGTTGAATTTAATCTTCAAATTATTTCTAATGACCTTAGAATAATATTTTTCTGTATCCGAGTCACAATACACCCCATTTTCCCTAACACATACAAGGTTTAGTGGGGGGAGATCCAGCGGTATAACAGACTCAATTATCTTGTAAATATCATTTCCGGCATCATCTTTTTCAACTCTTTTATATAAAGTTGTGTAATATTTACCATAAAATAACCTATTTTCTTGCTGTCTTATTTTTTCCTTTTTAAGCTCACTAATAGTCCAGTCATCAAGCTTTACTATCCTATCAGATTTATATGTTTTGGGCGTACCTATAAACCACCCAAAGCCTTTTGTTTGGCGTGTCATATCAGCATACCTTTTATATACCGACTTATTGATATGCAATGTCTTATTTTTAAAATCAATATCATCCCATGATACGCCATAGGCTTCTGACTTCCTTAATCCTGCCATATATCCTAGTATGGTTGGTATGTAAAAAGGGTGGCCTGGTGGAAATTTATCCAGTATCCTTTTAAAGTCTTTTACGCTTATAACGTATCTTATAGAATCTCTTGGCTCAAATCGAGGTATTTTAACGGGCGACGCAGGGTTAAATTGAATTAGTTTTAGTGGCTCTATGGCATAATCAAGGGCACTGGATAGTGTCGTAAATATTCCAACGGTATGTGACTTTGAGTAGCCCCTTATTTTAAAGTTATTAACAAACATTTGTACGGCTGTAGGGTTTAGTGCTGATAATTTATACTCACCCAATGCCGGCTTTATGTGGTGTTCTATATGTCCCCTATAGCTAAGTAAAGTATTGTACTTATAGTTTAGCTTGCAGTATTCTTCAAACCATAGATCCATATAATCTGATATTGACATATCTGATGCTGTAAATGTAAGCCCAGTATTATTATACTCATTAAGGGCCTTAGTGCCAGCTTCTAGTGCTTCCTTTTTAGTCCTAAAGCCACCTTTAGACTTTTGCTTTCTTTTGCCACCAACTGAAGCTATTTCAAATCGATATTCCCAGTTGCTGCCACGCTTTCTAGTATTTACTTCTGCCATTGTAATTTCTCCTTTCCTGATGTATAATTATATTATAAAAGGACACACTTATAGTGTGCTTTTGTGTGTATAAGAAGTAGTGAGTCCGCCAAGATTTAGCTACTTCTTTTTTGTTTATCTTTTTGATTTTCTGTATCCTGCCTCTATTGCTTCTGTTTCAGATTTGAAAATCAATATATTATCCTTATGAATTTTACCATAATATTTACCACCTGGTAGGTGATATATTTTTGAATTTATATTAGCCTGTATTATAGTTTCATCAGTACTTGCATTCTTATTAACAAGGTAATTTCTATACCAGTGTATTTTATTAACAAAATCATTTGGTAAATCTAGCAAATCGAAATAGGTAGCATATATAGACTTTAGTGATTCATTATATAAATTAGCCTGTTCTGTGAAGGTAACTATATCATTTATAAATGAAAGTCTTAACCTATCCGAATCAAGTAGTATCAATATACAAAGAATAACAGTGTAAACATCTTTCCCATTGCTTTTAGGGACAAGCATTTCTGAAGGTACAATCGTGCTAATACCTGTTACTGAGACATTTACATGGTCCTTGTATGTTAGAAATTTGTAGTTATGTACAATTTCATTTCTGTACAGTCTGGAAATAGTTAGCATGTTTTTTATTATACCTGCTTTATCTTTTACGCTGCTACTGATGAGTCGTTCTGAAACATAATCTTTTTCAGTATTATTCAAAGCTTCATAAAGCTGTATGGCAGCATGAAATTCAACGTTTTTAAGTAATATCCATGGTGGTATATGGTTATGTTTGGCTAAATAATGTTTTGTAGGATATCCCATTTTTCGGATATTTTTATATATTTTGTCTAATATATCTGCAACTTTTATTTTTTGCCTCTTAGTTTTAATACTTTTTCTGTATTTCATTTTATCTAGATAATCTTTTGTATCGACCCCAAACTCTCTAGCCAAAATATATGCTAGTTCATTTTTGAAAAGGGTCTCAACCATGAACAACCTTCTGACAATAATATTCTGAAACTCATCATTTATGATGTAAAAGTTGTACAAATCTTCTATAGTTGTGTTGGGCTTAAATATTTCCTTTCCGTCAGGACATTTATCTATAAAAACTTCTTTGCTACCATTTACCAAATCATAATATGATAATTTCCTTATTACCTCGTCTGCGAAGTCCTCATTATTTATTATTAAATTTTTTTCATACCTTAGTTTTTTAAACATTGCCCTCTTATCAAGGAACGGCTTGTCATATGTAAACATAGTAATCCTTTCTAAAATGAAAGACACCAGATTAATAAAATTAATCTGGTGCATCCTTACGGTACTTCTCCTACTGAGAACATCCGTGGTCATTTAATTAATTCTATTATACCAAACAAATATGTATTAGGCAATAATTTTTACTAAATCTCCTACACAAATAGGCGATTTAGCTGGTCTATCTACTGGTGATATTTCCGACTCGTTCACGTTGATTTGATCATAGCTTACTAATTCGCTAACAAAATCAACAGCAAAAGGTGTTAGAACATTTCTTTTTTGTCTTTGTACTTTTCGGCATATTGAGAACTGGTCGAAGGTCTCGTAAATCTCTAACTCATCTTTTATTGTATCGAGTGTACCTAATACGAACTCAGTTTTTGGATCTATTATTTCTTCACCTGGGATGTAAATTCTTACTTTTTGGGCAATTTTTGCACCGTCATCTATCCCATAATTTATGATCAGCTCGTTATTAGACAATATCTTTATTACTTTGTAACCATTTTTTACGAACATAATTTACCTCCATTTACTCAAAAAATATATAAATAAAAAATTATAGCCTAATATTTTCTAACTATCCCGGATAACTTACCAATAATATATGGATTGTCTTCCTCTTTAACCATTAAAGGTTCATATTTACTATTACAAGGCTGTAGAGTGAGGTAATCATCATTCTTGTATACTTTCTTTAATGTGGCATCACCATCCACTAATACCGCATATATATCACCATTTATGATAGGCCTATCTTTAATTATAAGTGCTAAATCTCCGTCATTTATACCAACATCTATCATTGAATCACCTCTTATGCTAAGTGCAAAATCGGCCTTATATTCTTGATTTAATATAAGATAAGAATCTATATTCTCAGTAGCTAATATGGGCTTTCCTGCTGCAATAGACCCTACAATGGGAATCCTATTAACCTTAGTTATAGGTTTAAGGTTTTCAGGAAGAGGTCTATTTTCTTTTATAGCATCCTCACTACCCAATAAATACCCTATGCTTACGTCTAAAGCTTCTGATAAAGGTTCAAGTATATCATATGGAACTTTACCTATATCTCCATTTTCGTATCTATATATTGTTGCTTTATTTTTATTAAGTATATCAGCTAACTCTTCAACTGACATTCCTAACTCTTGTCTCCTATTTTTTATTCTCTTAGAAATTCCCATTTATATCACCTGCCTTTGAGGTTATTATAGTACAAAGTTTGCATAAATGCAATACAAAAAATCAAATTAAAAATATTTATTCGCATTTTAGCAAAATAACTATTGACATATGATTATACTTAATGTATTCTATAATTAGCAAATCGCATAAATGCGAAAAAGGAGGTGAATTAAATGATAGCAGTAAATAAACTGAAGGGGAAAATCGCTGAACAGGGAATGAACATGACGACTTTTGCAAAGAGCATAGATTTAGATTATTCAAGCTTGTATAGGCGTTTGGAGGGGCAGGTATCTTTTACGGTGTCGGATGTTGAAAAGATAACAAAAGTATTGCATCTGGAAAATGAAGATATTGTGAATATTTTTTTTGCAAAAGAAATCGCATAAGTGCGAAAAAAAGAACACAATCAACAATAAGGGGGGTGGTGAGAGATGTACAGATTGCTAAAAGAGATTTTAAAAGAGTTAAAAGGAATAAGAAAAGAACTCCATATTATTGCGAGTAATACGGAGTCTTGCAATTTAACCTGTAAAATCTATGGGAGTCGTATATCCAACGAAAATGACATAGATATTATGGCAAATAGATTAAATTCTAAACTTCTTGATAGTATAAAGCCGTAACTGAATAACAAAGTGTATGACTTTTTAAGGTAACAGCTTTCATTACAGCAGAAACTTGGATATCTACAATTAAATTCGTATTTTCAGCAACATTATATAAGGATTTAATTGTTTCATCCATTATTGCATCTGTTCCTGAGCTATCAGGTTCAACGAATATAGTTACAGATTTAATGAATTTTTTCATATTTTCACCTCCTCTCTAAAAACATTATACCAGAGATTAGGTGAAAAAGAACATAACCAACAGTAAGGAGGTGATGAGAGATGAAATTAAAAAAACTATGCTTAGCAACGGGAGAAATTTTTGAAAATGTTGATATTGTCGACAGATATGAATTCCCCCACCTCGGAGAAATGTTGCGAATAAAAGAGGAAGGGAAAATCATATTGATTAATACAGATTTTGTATTAACTGCCGAACCTCTTTATTTAGAGTAGCTATTTACTCTTATTAGAGGATTTAGTTTGTGACAATGCACTGCCAGCTACTGATTTAGATGATGAGCTGTATCTACCATCTTTTAGTATTTTGCTGGCTGTTGAAGCAACTTTCTTGCTAGTTTGCTTTGTATTAGCCATAAAAAAATTCTCCTTTCTATAAATTTCAGCAATGCTGATAAGTTAATTATAGCATAGGTAGATTAATAAGACACAATCAACAATAAGGGGGGTGATGAGAGGTGTACAGATTGCTAAAAGAGATTTTAAGAGAGTTAAAAGGAATAAGAGAAGAGCTTCATGTTATTGCGACTAACACAAAGCCCTTAAAGCTTACTGAGAGCGAAATAATATCAATCTCTCAAATTACAGATACTTTAAAATTTTAGTTTATTGTGTATTCCTTCCAGGGGATTCTAGAAGGGTCAATATTAGCTAAAAAATTTACGATATCTTTTCGGCCATGGTACTTAAAAGTGCCTCTACTGTCTTGAGAGGCGAATACTATTGGTATTGGGCCAAAAACAGGGATTAAACTCTTTCTATATTCTTCAATTTTACTTGAAGTACTATTGAAAAGAGAATTTTTAACAAGAACTATTGCAAAAGTTACTCCCTGTTCTTTAATAACGGATCCAGTTAAACGCATGATTTATTGGGCTCCTTTCTATAAATTTCAGCATTGCTGATACCTAAATTATAGCACAAGGAGATAAAAAATATATGTTAAGGGGGTTTTAAAGTGAAAGAATTACTAACAGTAACAGAAGTGGCCATGCATTTAAAAGTTAATAAAAATACAGTGTATAGCTATAAAAAGGCTGGGCTTTTAAAGTTTATGAAGCTTGGTAAGTTGAAGTGTAGGGAACAAGATTTAGAAGATTTCAAGGAATGGTGCGTGGGGAAAGATGTTACAGATCCATTCAATGTAAAAATACTAGAAGAGAATTGAGGTAATAAGAAATGAAAGCAATAGATGATTTTCTAGGGGCTATAGGATACGCCCTACTGATAGGGCTAGAGTACACCAAGATGGCCTGGACAAGATGGCAAAATATATAAGATTTAAGTAAAGGAAGGTAAAAAATGAAAATAGCAAATGGAATTAAAGATATTAACAAAGAATTAAATAAGAAATTAGTTGATGAAGGTGATATATTGTGCATTCTAGCTGGTGTTGCTGGATCGCTTGAGAGTATCATGCAAACTGGCATCCCAATTATGCTACTGATGGCACAGGGTGGTGACGACACTGGGCTTGTTCGAAAAGCAGTAGATTTTACGAAGAAGAGCCTAAAAGAGTGTATTGAGTTGCTAGATGCAATTAAATATGAAGATTAGGGGGGGTGATTGAGTTGAGAGCTGAAGATTTAGGAATAGATGACCTGAAAGACTACTTAGATTACCAAGAGTATCTAAGATCAGATGATTATCTGGGGTGGCAATACGAAGAAAGCGACGACTAATAATCGGAAATCAGTCAATCGCTTTAAAAGAAATTAGTTAAGTTAATCAACTTAATTATATCAGAAATGTTGAGGAGAATCAAATGGATAAGTTGATATTTAGAACAAGAAAAAAGATAAAAGACGGTAGTACGAGGACAATTAGAATCAGTGAAGAGTCTATGGAAATCATAGAGAGTATAGCAGAAGCTACTGACCTAAATAAACACACTGTGATTAATAGGATGATAGATTTTGCAAACCAACATGTGGTGATAGAAGATGTTTGTGATGGTTATGAGAGGTAGAGGCAAATGGAACAAATAAAAATTAATAAATTAGAAATAGAAAATGTCAAGAGAGTTAAGGCAGTGAGATTAAAGCCTTCTGATACTGGCCTAACAATTATAGGTGGTAATAACAATCAGGGGAAAACTTCGGTGTTAGATGCAATTACTTGGGCCCTAGGTGGAAATCGATACAAACCATCAAATGCTACAAGGGAAGGGTCAGTGATTCCACCTAATCTTAAAATAACTATGAGTAATGGTCTTGTGGTTGAAAGGAAAGGTAAAAACTCAGACTTAAAAGTCATAGATCCTAGAGGTGAAAAAGCAGGGCAGCAGTTACTAGATAGTTTTGTGGAAGAACTGGCCTTAAATCTTCCCAAGTTTATGAATCAAACTAGCAAAGAAAAAGCAACTACATTGCTTCAGATTATTGGTGTAGGCGATAAGCTAGCAGAGTTAGAAGGAAAAGAAAGAGAAGCATATAACCAGAGGCACGCAATAGGTCAGATAGCGGACCAAAAAGAGAAGTATGCTAAGGAACAAATATATTATCCAGATGTTCCAGATGAAATAATTTCAGCTAGTGATCTAATCAAAAAGCAGCAAGAGATACTTGCTAAGAATGGTCAGAATCAAACACACAGAAGAAACCTTAGGGAGCTAGAGACTAACCAGCTATTAGATCAGGAAAAGTATGACCAAATTACTGCTAAAATCGAAGAGTTGCTAAATGAAAAAAGTGAGCTTGGAAGTCGTATCAATACCAGGGCTGAGCAAATTGAGCTTGCTAAGAAAACAGTAGAAGAGTTGCAAGATGAATCTACTGCAGAGCTTGAAGCAAGCATAGAAAACATAGAGCAGACTAATGAAAAGATTAGAGCGAATTTATCTAAGGAAAAAGCTGAAGAAGATGCCCAGGAATATAGAGATCAATACAGTAGATTAACTACAGAAATTACTAATATAAGAGAGCAAAAAAGAGAGTTGCTTGATAATGCAAACTTACCACTAGAAGGACTGTCTGTGGAAGATGGAGAGCTTATTTATAAGGGATTTAAATGGGATTCTATGAGTGGTGCAGACCAGCTAAAAGTATCTACAGCGATTGTAAGAAAGCTAAATCCTAAGTGTGGCTTTGTATTGATGGATAAGCTTGAACAGATGGATCTAGACACATTAAAAGACTTTGGAAGTTGGCTCGAAAAAGAAGGTCTTCAGGTAATAGCTACTAGAGTTTCTAAGGGGGATGAATGCAGCATAATCATAGAAGATGGATATGTGGTTGGTCAAGAAAATGAAGAAATAGAAGAAGAAAAGCCAAAATGGAAGGCAGGTGAATTCTAATGATACCAGGTATATCAAGTGGAAAAGTTGAAAAGGCGCAAAGAGTTGTCATATATGGCACAGAAGGAATTGGAAAATCAACATTTGCTTCCCAATTTCCTTCAACAATATTCATAGATGTTGAAGAAGGAACAAACGATCTAGACGTTACCAGGACTCCAACACCTACCAGCTATTCAATGCTAAAAGATATGATAGCAAGAATAAAAACTGCAAGACCTATGACATTTAGAACGCTTGTCATAGATACAGCAGACTGGACTGAAAGACTGATAAGTAAAGATATATGCGATAAATTTCAGATAGATGGAATAGAAGGTCTAGGCTGGGGCAAGGGCTACGCTTACTTAGAAGAAGAGTTTGGACGCTTTTTAAATAGCTTACAAGAGTTTATTGACTTAGGAATAAATGTTGTTATATGTGCGCATGCTAAGATTAATAAATTTGAACAACCAGACGAGCTGGGTGCTTATGATAGGTGGGAACTCAAACTACAAAAGAAGACAGCCCCACTCTTAAAAGAATGGGCCGACATGATACTTTTTGCCAACTATGAAACTCATGTTGTAAATGTTGATAACCAAGGGGCTGTTAAGGGCAAGAATAAGGCCCAGGGCGGCAGGAGAGTTATGTATACAACTCACACGCCATCATGGGATGCTAAGAATAGAAAAGGCCTAGCAGACAAACTGGACTTTGATTACAAGGAAATAGCGCATATATTTGAAAAAGACTATAGGGTAGCATCAATAATGGCTCCTAAGGAATCTAAAAAAGAAGATCTTGTAGCAAGTGAGCCTAAGGCTGATGAAACTGCATTAAAGCCAACAGAAGAAACAAAGACAGAAAATAAAACAGAACAAATAAGTTTTGTAGAATCTAACCAAGCTACGCCATTTAGTGAAGAAACAAAAGAAGAAATAAGGCAAGATCCTGTGAGGTTGGTTAGTAATAAAGAATTAAATGACCTTATGGTGGCTAATAATGTGACTATTGAGCAGATACAAAATGTTGTATCAAGTAGAGGATATTATCCAGCTGGTACACCTATAGAAAATTACGACGAAGGCTTTATACAAGGTGTTTTGGTTGGAGCGTGGGAACAAGTATATACAATGATTAAAGGGGGAATGTAAAAATGGCAAATATTAAACTAGATGATTTACAGGGTGGAGTTTTAGCAGAACAGGTTAATTATGAACTACAGAGGGTTTTTGATAATATTAAGGACCCTAATGTAGACGAAGGAAAGACTAGGCAGATAACAATAACGCTTAAATTTAAGCCTACAAAAACAGAGGGAATGGTGGAATTTACGCCATCAATTAAAACTACACTTGCGCCACCAACATCAGAGCCAACTATGATGATTGTTGAAAAGGACTTCCATAGTGGCAAGGTTGTTGCAAAAGAATATAACAACCAGGTGAAAGGACAGGTTAGCATGAATGAAATTTTAGATGCTACTGAAAAGGAAAATAGAAAAGTTGTAGACTTATTAGCTAAATAATTAAAAGAGATGATAAAGAAATGATGGAAAATTTAAAAGAAGCACTAGAGTATATGGTTGAATTAGGTGAAGACAGAGTAGATGTCATAGAAGTTGATGGAGTTTATTACACAAATAAGTCCTTAAGTAGAATAGATGAAAATGTAGATCTTGACTGCTTACATATTTCAACATTGAGTGGATTGGTAGACTACATAAAATCTAATGTGGATAAAGAGCATTTAGAAAACTTATTAGTTGTTGTAAAGTCGCCTACTGAAATATCAGTAGAAAGAGGTTTAGATATTGATGGTAAGAGAAGAAAAGTTGCATTTGCAAGGGCTTTAACTCCTAGAATAGATTTTGACCACTACTATGATACAGAGTCTTTTAATATTCTTCTACAGAGTGCCTTTATTGAAAATGTGCATAAAGAAGTACTGCTAAAGGTAGTTGGAAATATTAAGGAAGAAACTATTCAGAGCATTGGTGATGATGGAATCAGTCAAGCTGCAACAATCAAAACAGGTGTAGCAACTGTAGAAGATGTTAAAATACCTAATCCAGTAGTTCTTGTTCCAAGAAGAACTTTTATTGAAGTAGAACAGCCAGAGAGTCAGTTTGTATTTAGAATGCAGTCAGGTCCAACTTGTGCTTTATTTGAGGCAGACGGTGGAGCTTGGAGAAATGAGGCAATGCTAAATATCAAGAAGTATTTAGAAATAAACTTAAAAGATATCGACGGAGTAACAATTATATCATAGTAGTTCAGTGAGGGGACTAGTTCCCCTCAAAAAAATACAGACAAGATAAGGAGAAGATAATGGCAGATTTAATGAATGAAAGAGAATTAGGATGGGATGACGAGATAAGTAAAGAAGGTCCCGAGTTTGTACTCCTACCAGTGGGAGATTATGATTTTGAAGTAATTTATTTTGAAAGAGCTAGACATAATGGCAGCGAAAAAATGCCGCCATGCAACAAGGCAATTCTTAAAATAAAAATAGAGATACCAGAGGGTGTGAATATTATTCAGCATAGCCTACTACTGCACCAGAGGACAGAAGGATTTCTATCTGAATTCTTTACATCAATAGGGCAAAAGAAAAAGGGCCAGCCACTTAAGATGAACTGGAATCTAGTTATTGGAGCTAAGGGAAGGTGTAAGGTTGGAATTAGAGACTGGGTCTCTAACAGTGGAGATAAAATGCAATCAAACGAGATTAAGAAATTCTATGAGCCTAAAGAAGATGCTGCACCAACGTTTACACCAGGAGCGTTTTAGTTATGAAACTAAGACCGTATCAAGAAGAATCTAAAAGTGCAGTATTAAATGAATGGAATCAGGGAGTGCTTAAGACACTCCTTGTTTTACCAACAGGGTGTGGAAAGACAATAGTTTTTAGCAAGATCATTGAAGATAGAGTAAAAAATGGCGATAGGGTTTTAGTATTAGCTCATAGAGGAGAACTTTTAGAACAGGCAGCCGATAAGCTAGATAAAGCAACTGGCCTTAGATGTGCAGTTGAAAAAGCAGAAAATACTTGTCTAGGTAGCTTTTATAGAATAACAGCTGGGTCAGTTCAATCTTTGATGAGGGAAAAAAGGCTTAACAAGTTTGATAAAGACTATTTTAATACAATAGTTATAGATGAAGCCCATCACTGCATATCAGACGGCTATCAAAGGGTCTTGAGTTACTTTGATAAGGCAAAAGTATTAGGAGTTACAGCAACGCCTGATAGAGGCGATATGAAGAACCTAGGCTCATACTTTGAAAGTCTGGCTTATGAGTATACATTACCCAAAGCTATTAAGGAAGGCTACCTGTCGCCTATAAAGGCTTTGACTATTCCACTTAAACTTGATTTGACTGGAGTAAGTCAACAAGCCGGTGACTTTAAGGCAAGTGAAATTGGAACTGCACTTGATCCATATCTAGAGCAGATAGCAGATGAAATGCTAAAGTATTGTAAGGATAGAAAAACAGTTGTGTTTTTACCACTAATTAAAACATCTCAAAAGTTTACAAGAATACTTCAAGAAAAAGGATTTAAGGCAGCAGAAGTCAATGGAGATTCAGACAACAGGGCCCAGGTCTTGGAAGATTTTGAGAATGATAGATACAATGTTCTTTGTAACTCAATGTTACTGACTGAGGGCTGGGATTGTCCATCTGTAGACTGTGTAATCGTTTTAAGGCCAACTAAGGTTAGATCATTATATAGTCAGATGGTAGGTCGTGGAACAAGGTTACACCCAGGAAAAGAAAATTTATTAGTACTTGACTTTTTGTGGCATACAGAAAAACACGAGCTGTGCCATCCTGCTTCTTTGATAGCACAAAATGAAGAAGTTGCTAAGGCTATGACTAAAATTATTGAAGAGTCTGGCTGCCCTGAAGATATTATGGAAGTTGAAAAGATGGGTGAAGAAGAAGTAATACTGCAAAGAGAAGAAGCCCTAGCTAAGCAGCTTGAAGAAATGAGAAAACGTAAGAGGAAATTAGTAGATCCTCTACAATTTGAAATGTCTATACATGCAGAAGATTTATCAAGTTATGTACCAGCATTTGGTTGGGAAATGAGTCCGCCTTCTGATAAGCAGGTAAAAACTCTTGAAAAGCTTGGAATAATGCCTGATGAAATAGATAATGCAGGTAAGGCTAAGTTACTTCTTGACAGGTTATCAGCAAGAAGAGATGCGGGCCTTACAACACCTAAACAGATTAGGTTTTTAGAACAAAGAGGATTTAAAAATGTAGGTACATGGGAATTTGACAGTGCTAGAAAATTAATTGATAGAATTGCAGGTAATGGGTGGAAAATACCTAGAGATATTTCCCCTAAAGATTATAAGCCTGTTAGAAGTGAGGTAGGAAATGAGGCAGTACCATTCTAATTTATTAGAGTTAATTGAATATATAAGACCTGATGAGCTAACTTATCAAGAGTGGGTAAATGTAGGTATGGCCTTGAAAGAAGAAGGATATGCAGCCTCAGACTGGGATAAGTGGAGTAAGGCAGATAGTAGATATAGACTTGGTGAGTGTTTTACTAAATGGACTAGCTTTAACGGAACCAGGACGCCAGTTACTGGTGGCACCATATATCAAATGGCAGTTGATAGGGGTTATATTCCTATGAAATCAGGTGGACACGAACTAGACTGGGATGATGAAATCAAAGATGATTTGGTAGTGGTCGATCAAACTTGGGTTGAAGGAAAAGAGATCGAAGAGCCCAAAAACTGGGACCCTGTAAATGACTTAATCAGATATTTAGAAACATTATTTGATGTATCTGAAAATGTTGGCTATGTTACAGAGACTTGGAACAAAGATGATAAGTATCTACCAACTAAGGGCAGCTGGGATAGGACCGCAGGAGAGCTTATAGAAGCTCTTAGTAAATGCAATGGCGATATAGGTGCAGTTCTTGGCGACTACAAAGAAGAGGCAGGCGCATGGATTAGATTTAATCCATTAGACGGCAAGGGCTGTAAGAATGACAATGTGACTGAATATAAATATGCACTTGTTGAGTCAGACTCAATGGAATTGGAAAAGCAAAATGCCATCATGAGAGAGTTAGAGTTACCAATAGCATGTATGGTGTTTTCAGGGAAAAAATCTATTCATTCTATAGTGAAGGTTGATGCATCAAGCTATGATGAATATAGAAAAAGAGTGGATTATCTTTACTCAGTTTGTAAGAAAAATGGCCTTGAGGTGGATGAACAGAACAAAAATCCTTCAAGGCTTAGCAGAATGCCAGGTGTTACAAGAAATGGTAGGAAGCAATTCTTAATAGATGTAAATATTGGCAAGTCTAATTGGAATGAATGGTTTGAATGGATAGAGGGTGTAAATGATGATTTGCCAGATCCTGAAAGCCTGGAAAACTTCTTTAATGACCTTCCGCCACTAGCTCCACCTCTAATACATGGAATACTTAGACAGGGTCATAAAATGCTAATGGCAGGCCCTTCTAAGGCCGGTAAGTCATATGCACTTATCGAGCTATGTGTGGCCATTGCAGAAGGTGACAAATGGATGGGTTGGAAGTGTGAGCAGGGAAAGATTATGTATGTAAATTTAGAACTTGACAGGGCCTCATGCTTGCATAGATTTAAAGATGTTTACTCAGCTATGGAGATAGAGCCTAACAACCTAAAAAACATAGATATATGGAATCTAAGGGGTAAGTCAGTACCTATGGATAAGTTAGCGCCTAAACTAATCAGAAGGGCCCACAAGAAGAATTATACGGCTATAATAATAGATCCTATATATAAGGTTATTACAGGTGATGAAAACTCAGCAGATCAGATGGCTCATTTTTGCAATCAATTTGATAGAGTTTGTACGGATTTAGGCAGTGCAGTCATTTATTGTCACCATCATTCAAAGGGCTATCAAGGTTCTAAGAGATCTATGGATAGGGCCAGTGGTTCAGGGGTATTTGCAAGAGACCCAGATGCTCTGATTGACTTAACAGAGTTATCACTCCCCGACGAACTTGTAAAGCATGAAAAGGAAAGAGCAGCTGCTAGCTATATCAGTCTTGCTATAGAAAATTTAAATCCAGACTATTTTGAAGAAAATGTTGGATTAGACGATACCTTGAGTAGGGTGCAGATGTTGGCACATGCTAACAAGGCTCTTACTAAGACGCAATTTATAGACCTTGAAAGAAGGATAGATGGTGTAATGAGAGCTGCAGGACAGAAGACAGCCTGGAGAATAGAAGGTACTCTTAGAGAATTTGCTGGCTTTGACCCAGTAAATGTATGGTTTGATTACCCAATACACAGAATAGATGATTCAGGTGTTTTAAAAGATACTATGCCAGAGTCTGAAAAGGCTCCTTGGCAAAAAGGCATAGAGTCTAGAAAGCCTAAGGAAAAGAAGCAAGAAGAAAGAATTAATGCCTTGGAAATTGCTTTTTCAAGTTTAGAAATGGACAAAGAAGAGATTACAATAAATGATTTGGCAGATGAAATGGGTGTATCACCTAGGACAGTTTGGAGACGAATAAAAGAACATGGCGGGTTTAATTCAATAAGAACTGGAGCAGCAAAACCAGATTTAATTGAAAGAAAACCAGATAGTGATTGTGATGACAAAAACTAAATTTGTCCTAATAGGCACAGTAGGACAAAAACAGAAAAAACAGTTTTTGTCGCAGTATGTCGCAATTACCGTGACAAAAACTTAAATTCAGTTATTGGCACGGTGGGACGGCAAAAACATATATATAATATATATATTTTTCTGTCACGTGACACAAAAGTGTCTTAGACTGTGAAAGATTAGTAGGGCGTAAGCTACCGCCCTACATAACTCTTCACGGTCGCCTAAAGACTAAAGCGAAATTGTCCTGCAAAGAAATTTAAAAGATAATGAAAATTAACTAATAATAGATTTTAAGGAAGTGTAAGCATGACGAAGAAAGAAGAATTTTTAAGATTTATAGGTGGTGCTTTTTTAAAGGGAAAACCAGTAGAGGTTGTTTTTAGAGAAAAGGGAAAAAGGTACGTTAGAATATATAAAAGTTTTAATGAGCATGTTTTTATAGATACTCACGTAAGAATGAATTATGATGATAACTTGATGTCTAAGAACAGTTGGATAGTTAGCTGGAGAATACCTTGGAGATTTGAAGTGAAAGGTCAGGTGTAAAAATGATTGAGTTTTTTATGGCAATGAAGCCACCAACTGCTACCCATCAAGAAAAGCAGATTAACTTTAAAAATAAGGCCTTCTATGAGCCTGTAGAGCTTAAGAAGGCAAGAAGTAAGCTAACAGGTTATCTGTGGGAACACAAACCTTTAGAGAGGCTGTCAGGTCCTCTGAGAGTATATGTGAAGTGGTGCTATCCTCTGATAGATGGAAAGACAGACGGACAATACAAAGATACTAAGCCAGATTTAGACAATGCTCAAAAGTTGCTGCAAGACTGCATGACAGACGTGGGCTTTTGGAAAGATGATTCACAAGTGGCAAGTTTGATATGTGAAAAATTCTGGGCAGAGATCCCGGGTATTTTTATCAGGATAGATGAATTGTAGGTGGTAAGTGATGAACAAAAAGAGTGAGTTTATATATGCACTTAACATAGCGTACAAAGAAAATAAAAGGCTTAGGGTTAGGTTTAAATCAAGAGATGGTTCAGGTGATCACGATTTGAATTATGAAGGAAATGAGCTTGTGCCACTTAAAGCTGTTGTTGTAAGCTTTTATGATTCTAACCTAATAAGTGATATCTATCAAGTTGTTAGATGGGAAGTTGTTTAGATAGGGGGTAAATAATATGAGTTATTTAGATTATAGGAAAATACCTAATAAAGCTTTTAAGGTGTCATTGCTTGTTGTGTTTTTGACAGGAATATTCTTGGCTGGAACATATTGTGGGAAAGTTGTTCAAGAAATTGCTGATAAAGAAAAAGTAGGCACTGTAATTGAAAAAGAACACCTACCTGAAAAAGTTATAGATGGTGAAAGGTATGAAGAAGAGTATTTTATCGTTGTAAAAGATAGATATGGGGATATGTTAAGATTTAGAGTTTCAGAAGGTGAATATAGACAAGTAGATGTCAATGAGAGGTATAGGATGAAGTAATGAGAGATTATCAGAGACGAAAAAACAATAAGTATTACTTGCCTAAAAGTGTGTATCACAGGACCTTATGGGTGATTAGAGACTATGAGCGAATGAAAGAAGAAGCGGAAAGTCTGGTAGAGATAAGCGGAGTAAATACTGATGGCATGCCTAGAGGAAACGAAGCGTCGGACCAAGTATCTAGAATGGTAATAAAGCGTTGCGACCTACTAAAAGATGTAAAGGTTATTGATATGGCTTTAGAATTAATACCGGAAGAATATAGGGCAGGAGTATGGAATAATATCCAGTATAATAAATCATATCCTACTTACGCAGGGGCAAGGACATTTGCTAGGTATAAAGCTATATTTATACATAGTGTCGCAAAAGGACTAAATTATATATAAAAAAGTTTTAAAAAAAATAAAAGTTGGCAAACCAGGGAAAAAAAACTGTGATATTATGGTAGTGTGGAAGTATAAAGGAGAGCCAGTAAGTAGTTTACATAATCTCTAGGGCAAGAACCTTTTATTTCCACCACTAAATTAGGAAGTTACGAGAACCTCCTTAACTTATATATTTTGAAAAAGGCATCTTAGGGTGTCTTTTTTCGTATATAGTAAAATGTGACATATTGAGTAATATGTCACATTATGGTATAATATACGGAAACAATGAAACTTAAAAGAAATGTTTTTCAGTAAATAGTATGATTTAGTTGGGGGCGGTAATTATGACATATGATGCATTAACAATTAGCAGATATATCATAGATTTTAGTGATAGGGAAAACTTTAATATATCCAATTTAAAACTACAGAAATTATTGTATTTTGTTCAGTGTCATTTTTTGATGCAAAAAAATGATATTTGTTTTAAGGATGACATAGAAGCCTGGAATCTGGGACCTGTAATCCCATCCGTATATAGAGAGTATAAAAAATTTGGAGCAGGTAATATCCCAAGTTCTTATGTACATGAAAAAATTAAAGACGATTACATAGAGTTTTCAGACAAGGAATTAATATCTGATGTTGTGGTTAGATTGTCAGAGTATTCAGCTATGGATTTAGTTGATATTACACACAATCAGTCCCCTTGGAAAAATACATATGAAAGAAATTGTAATAGAATAATACAAATAAAATCTATTAAGGAGTATTTTTGTCAGTAATGAGTGAAGATAAATTATTAAAAACTGAAAAAAATAATGTCGGAGAAGTAGCTAAAAACAAAAGTAACAGTGATAGTAATATAAATAAAAATTATATGAGACAGATATATAATAGCCTATCCGATGATGATTATAACCCAGAGAAAACCGTTGAAATAATTCAAAATTATCTTGAACATGATAAAGATAATTTGAGATTAATGTATTCCGATTTAAGTAATCATTTATTTTCTATATTTAAAAATGAAAAATATGAAACGGACTATAACCTTAATATAAATAAATTATATGAATATGCAATGAATGACGTCAATATGTGTGGTGACTGCAAGAAAATAATCATCAAACTTTTTGATCACTCATCATTAGTTTCTTACCAGATTACAGGTATAGAAGAGATAGCTGAGGAAAT
Organism: Peptostreptococcus sp.; assembly: GCF_977045075.1. Classification (NCBI taxonomy): domain Bacteria; kingdom Bacillati; phylum Bacillota; class Clostridia; order Peptostreptococcales; family Peptostreptococcaceae; genus Peptostreptococcus; species Peptostreptococcus sp. The sequence continues at coordinate 24,299 of NZ_CDRRTB010000004.1, forward strand.
TTCAGAAAAAGTTGCAGAAAAAAATAAAGAGACATTGTTGGATAGCGTGAAAAAATTAGAAAAAACATTGATGAATAACATGAAAGATTCAGAAAAACAATACATAACTATATTAGGTATTTTTGCATCAATAGTGTTGGCTTTTACAGGCGGAATTGCTTTCTCTACTTCAGTCTTATCTAATATCGACAAGGCATCTATATATAGGTTAGTGTTCGTCACCTCACTACTAGGGTTTATATTATTTAATACTATATGTGTAATGTTTGAATTTGTTAGAGAAATAAATAATAAGAGTTTGAGTTTAACATTTAAAACCGTATTCAAAAAACCTCTTTGGATGATTCCAAATATAGTGTTTATAGCTATTATGATTATTTCAACACTATCTTACTATTGTGGAAGTGTGCAGAAAAGAAATATAAATTCTAAAGTAAGTAACAGTATACACATGGAAATAAGGGTGTAAAAGTATAAATATAAAACTAAGGGCCAATAAACTTGGTCCTTTTTTTATACAATAAATTGAAGGGTGGTGATATACCATGGGTTGACGTTAAAACAAAAGAAATTTGCTGATGAGTATATCATCAGTGGTAATAAATGTGAAGCAGCTATTTTAGCCGGATACAGTGAAAAATATGCGAAAGCGCAAAGCCATAGATTGTTGGAAAATGTTGGAATTAAAACATATATAGACGAAAGACTGGCAAAACTTGATTCAGAGAAGATAGCCGACCAAAAAGAGGTATTGGAGTACCTTACTTCAGTGATGAGAGGAGAACACACCGAACAAACACTTATATCAAGAGGTGCAGAGTGGGGGCAGGAGAAGACAAATATAGATGTTGGTGCTAAGGATAGGATAAAGGCAGCAGAATTATTAGGCAAGAGATATTCAATGTGGACCGATAAGGTGGATATGTCCGGTAATGTTGAGTTGATATTTGAGGATGACTATGGAGAAGAAGATATCTAGGATTGTAAAGCTGCAGTGGAATAAGGTATTTAAGCCAGTCAACGAATGCCACAAAAGATATAAGGTCCTTAAAGGTTCAGCGGGTAGTGGTAAGTCTACTAACATAGCACAAGACTATATTAAGAAGTTGTCAGATACCAGATATAAAGGTGCTAACTTGCTAGTAGTAAGAAAAGTTGACGAGTCAAACAGGGACTCAACCTTTGCAGAACTTCAGAGCGCCATATATAAAATGTTTGGAGACCAGGCAGAAAGAGTATGGAAGGTGACCCAGTCACCGCTAAAGCTTGAATGCCTACTTACCGGAAATTCCATAATATTTAGGGGAATGAAGGACGATAAGCAACGAGAAAAGGTAAAGTCAATCACCTTCAAAACCGGAAAGCTAGTGTGGATATGGGTAGAAGAGGCCACAGAGCTAACAGAAGCCGATATAGACATCCTTGATGACCGTTTAAGAGGACAGCTAGATAATCCTAACCTATTCTATCAGATGACCTTTACATTCAATCCTGTAAGCTCTAGGCACTGGATAAAGGCTAAGTATTTTGACATTATACATGAGGATGTGTTTACCCATCAATCTACCTACCTGCAAAATCGATTCATAGATGATGCATATCACAGAAGAATGATGATGAGAAAAGAACGAGATCCAGATGGATATAGGATATATGGTCTGGGTGAATGGGGTGAGGTTGGTGGTCTTATATTTAATAACTGGGAAGTAAAGAATATAAGCCAAGATACATCAGATTATGAGTATTTAAGTATAGGTCAGGACTTTGGATTTAACCATGCTAATGCTATCCTTACGATAGCGTATAAGGACGGTGACTTATATATCCTGAATGAACACTATTGCTATGAAAAAGATACATCAGAAATTATTGAAGATGTTGAAGGTAAATTCAATAAAAAAATAATAATGTACTGTGATTCAGCAGAGCCGGATAGAAAAAAGACTTGGCAGAAGGCTGGATATAAAGCCAAAGGGGTCAAGAAAGAAAAGACAACAGATAAGAAGTATATCAACACGCAGATAGACTGGATAAAACAAAGAAGGGTATATGTACATCCGTCATGTGTGAATACAATTAAAGAGTTAGGACAGTGGAAGTGGAAGTATGACGATAAGTTAAGCACTTATCTAGATGATCCAGTTCCATTTTTTGATGATGCAATTGCAGCCTTAAGATATGGCATTGAGCCTTGGAGAAAATCAAAGGGACTTAAGACCATGAACAAGGCTAAGTTAGGACTATAGGGGGGATGATATGTATAGGACCGATAAAGAAGAATTGAGTATTGAAGATATACAGAAGTTCATCAAGAAGCATAAGGCAGAGTCCATTAGATATATCAAGCTTCAGAAATATTATGAAGGTAAACACGATATACTGGACCATACATCTAGGGATGGACAACCTAATAACAAAATAGTAAATCCATATCCTAAATATATTACTGATATGCTTGTAGGTTATTTTGTTGGACAGCCTATAAGCTATACTAGCAAAGAAGAAGATGGACTGCTTGAGGACCTGCAGGATATATTCGATTATTCAGATGAGCAGGAAGAAAATCTAGAACTTGCCAAGATATGCAGCATAAAAGGTAAGGCTTATGAACTTTTATATCGTGATGAAGACGCACGAATAAGATTTAATGAATTTGGACCAGATCAAATGTTTGTTATATACGATATGACAATATCACCAAGTATTAAATTTGCTATCAGGTATTATGATGTTGGTGAGGGCAATGATAAGATAACATATGCAGAAGTATATGACAAAGAAGTATGTACGCTATATAAGGGCAAGGATTCTGATTTAAGCTTAGAGCAAATAACACCACATACATTTAAGGATGTACCAGTAGTTGAGTATGTAAACAACAAGGAAGAACAAGGGGACTTTGAGCAGGTAATTACTCTGATAGATGCTTACAATAAGGCACAGTCAAATACCTTAAATGATATGGACCAATTTACTGATGCGTACTTGATACTTGTAAATATGGGAGGAACAGACTCAGGCCGAATAGAAGATCTTAAGAGAGATAGGGTAATGCTGCTTGATGAAGATGGTGATGCTAAATGGCTAATCAAGGAAATAAATGATGCGTGGGTAGAGAATTACAAGGATAGAGTTAGAAGAGATATCCATAAGTTTTCATACACTCCAGATATGCAGGATGAAAGCTTTGGTAATAATCTAAGTGGCGTGTCGATTAGATATAAGATACTAGCTATGGAGCAGATAAGAAGCAACAAGGAAAGGAAATTCAAGAAAGGACTACAGCGAAGGATAGAGCTTATTTGTAATTCCCTAAGCTTAGAAAAGAATATAGACCTCTTCACTAATATTAATTTCAAATTTGCCAACACACTACCACAGAATATTTATGAGTTATCACAGACCATTAAGAATCTATCACCTTACTTAAGTAGTGAAACCTTGCTTAACCAACTTCCATTTGTCGAAAATGCAAAAGAAGAGTTAGAAAAGAAAAAAGCAGAGGACGAGGAGATGACAAGCAGTTATGATTTCACCAATATAGATAATGCAGGTGGTGATACTGATGCCGAAGAAGAGTAACTATTGGATTCAAAGGGCCCTTGAGAGGTCACGTGCCGATATCAGGTCAGCAGATGAGGTGATCAAGACGATTAATGAATCCTTTTACAACTGCCTGAAGGAAATTGAAAAAGAAATATCCGTACTATACTACAGGTACGCAGAGGATAATGAGCTTGATTATGACCTTGCTACTAAGCTTCTAACAGGTGATGAGTATAAAAGCTTTAGGATGGGTTTAGAAGAGTATATGGACCTAATAGACAGCCCAGAGATACAACTGGAACTTAATACCTTATCCACTAGATCAAGGATAAGCCACCTTGAAGAAACATTCTTTAATATCCAAAAGCAAATAGATAAGGCGTATATCTACCAACACGAGGCAGTAGAATCACTTATGAAAGAGTCACTACAGACTAACTACCACAGGGTAATATTTGATATAGGCGTTGCTACTGGTGAAACAGTGGTAAAAGATTTTCATAAACTGACTATAGGGGAAATAGTAAAAGAATTTGAAAGGCCCTGGTCAGGAAAGAACTTCAGCGAAAGAATATGGAAGAACAGGGCCAAGCTAAAAGATGCCTTGGAAGAAGAGATAGTAAAGATGGCTATATCAGGGGCTGATTGCACACAGGCTATAGAGAGTGTAGCAAAGAAGATGGATGTATCAAAAAGGGCAGCTGCTACACTAGTGCATACAGAACAGGCTTATTTTAGTAGCTTAGGGACATTAAAGGCATACAGCGAAATGGGTGTTGATGAATATATCTATGTTGCTACCCTAGACTTAAGAACATCTGATATATGCAGAGATTTAGACCATGAAGTTTTTAGCATTAAGGATGCACAAGTAGGGGTAAATTATCCACCAATGCACCCTAGATGTAGAAGTACTACTGCACCATACACTGGAGCTATGCAAGGCACCAGGACGGCCAAAGATATGTTCAATAACGAAGTTAAGGTAGATAAGTCATTAAACTATAAAGATTGGCACAAGAAGTATGTTGAGTCTGATCCTAAGTATCTGATAGAGGAAAAGAAATGGAACAATAGATATAGTGACAAGAAACAGTTTGAAAAATACAAGAATGTAGGATATGACGGAGTTAAATTGTTTGATGATTTTCAAAAAATAAAGTATAATGATACTAAGGAGTGGGATATCGTAAAGGGATATACAGGCATTGTTCAAAAAGGTGAAATATCTCCACTTGTGAAGTATAGTAATTTCAAAAAGCATCACAATGAACTTGAAAATAAGCTTATTGGTATGAAAACTACTGATGGAGTTAAGATTAAAAGTGTATCATATCATTTTACAGGTAGGGCAATAGGTACTCATGATTGGGCAAATCCGAACAATTCAAAAGAAATTATGAAGAAGTTGAATCATAAACACGTGCCTAGTGAAGCCCTATTGAAATGTGTTAATGAGGGTAAATTGTCTAAGAAAACCAATGAAAGTTGTGTGTTTTATACAGAAGAATGTCAAATAGCAATAAATCCACACACAGGTAATTTGGTTCAGTGCAATAGGTTGTAGGAGAAAGGGTATGTTTGGTTTAGAGAAAAAAGAAATAAAATATTTACGGAAATGCTCAAATGATATCAAGTCTGCTATAGACAAAAACAACTTGCTAACAGTGCAACTTGAAATAGGAGCATACCTTACAAGTAAAGATTGTATGTATTATGATTCTGACGGTCAAAATTGGTATACCGAAAAAGGTAAATATGTACAGTCATTATATGACAAGATATTAGACTGGAAGTATAGTCAAGAGTAAGCACTTTAACAGATGTTAGGGTGCTTTTTTAGTGCATAAAATCGACCCGGACAAGTCATTAAAAGGTCTATTTTTATTTAAAAGAAAGGATGGTAACTTAGAGGGATGAAGAATAACTATAAGGGACTTAAGATGAATTTACAGCTACTGGCAGAGAATACAGGTGCTGGTAATGGTGGGGAAAATAACCCACCAGAGGAGAACAAGCCAGAGGGTAAGACGTACACAGAAGAGGAATTACAGAAGTTAATCCAGTCTGAATCTGATAAGAGAGTTACCCAGGCTATGAAGACTGCTGAACAAAAGTGGCAAAGAGAATACGAGAAAAAGCTTGAAGACGAAAAATCAGAAGCAGAGAAACTGGCCAAGATGTCAGCGGATGAAAGAGCCAAGGCAGAGTTTGAAAAAGAAAAGACTAAATTTGAACAGGACAGGGCCCAATTCAATAGAGATAGGCTAGAGCTAGAAACAGTAAAAGAACTTGGTAAACAAGGGCTTGATGTTGAGTTTAGCTCTTTTTTAATGGGCGAAAATGCAGAGTCCACAAATGAAAATATCAAGCTATTTAAAGAAAAGTTTGATACAGCAGTTGAAAATGCAGTCAATGAGAGGTTAAAAGGGAAAACGCCCAAGACTACTGACAAGAATACTACGATATCTTCAGACAGTCTAAAGGGCATGTCTGTGGCAGAAATCAACGCAAATTGGGATGCCATAAAAGACATGAAATTATAAAAGAAGGAGAATAGAATATGTCAATTAAGAATTTTATACCAACGCTGTGGTCAGCTAGACTACAGGCAAACTTAGATAAGAAGCTAGTGTATGCAGACGTCGTTAACCATGACTATGAAGGTGAAATCAAGAAGCTGGGAGATAAGGTTAAGATTAATCAGATAGGTCCAATTACTATTAAGGATTATCTAACAGGTGATGGCGCACCTAAGAAGCTGGCAGACCCAGAAGAAGTAACATCAACTCAACAGGAACTTGTAATAGACAAGGCTAAGTACTTCAACTTTAAGGTAGATGATATAGATGCAGCACAGGCTAATGTTAAGCTGGTAGACAAAGCAATGGATAGAGCATCATATGCCATAGGTGATGTTATTGACCAGCATATAGCTAGCTTTGTGAAAGATGCAGGCATCAAAGTTGGGTCTACAACTACACCAATAGATGTAGAAGTAGCTAATGCGTATGATCAGCTAGTAGATTTAGCAGTTAAGCTTGATGAAAATAACGTAACAAGAGCAGGTAGATTTGCTATTATACCAGCTTGGTACCTAGGTATGTTATCTAAGGATCCAAGATTTACTAAGGACTTTAAGGTGTTAGCTAATGGTGTAATTGATGGTGCAGATGTAGCAGGCTTCACGCTAAGAATGTCAAATAATGTACCAGTGGCTGCTAATAAGTACTCCATCATGGCAGGTACAGAACAGGCTATAACTTACGCAGGTCAGATTACAGAAATAGAATCTTATAGACCTGAAAAGACTTTTGCTGATGCGGTTAAGGGGCTATTTGTATATGGTACTAAGGTAATTGAACCTAAGGCACTTGTAAACTTTACTTGTAAGGTAAAGGGCGCATAGTATAGGAAGGTGATAGAATGAACGAGAGAATTATATCAAAACTCAAAATCTTACTAGGTAAGGATACATTAGAGAATGAGAGTACAATATCTCTCGTTCTTGATATCCTTATTCAAAAGATTAAGAACTTCTGCAACAGGGATGATATTCCGGCTGATTTAGAGCTTGTAATAGTTGAAATGTTAAGCGAATACAACAAGGCATTGTCAAGCAGTGGCCAAGATAACCAAAATACTGGCGAAGTGAAGGCTATTACCAGAGGAAATACCAAGATTGAGTACAATGTAGGGGCTAATACCAAGATAACATCTATTGACGATTTAATCACTAAATATAAGAAGCACCTTATTAGATTCAAGAAGCTGGGAACTATTGGGATGAATGGGGGTAACTAGGTGAGAGAATCAGATATATTAGCCAGTACCTACCATGACAGAATGGACATAATCAGACATGTAGAGGTAGAGGATAGTGATTCACATCTTACTACTATGCAGAAGAAAATAATTAAATCTAATGTGGCTTGTGAGCTTGATAAGTCCAGCACAGGATACCATGACGAAACACTTGTAATTGACTATATTGTATATACGAGGCCTGAAGAGGATGTAGTGGAAGGTGATATGCTTTCGGTAACTCACCTGGGTAGGAATTATGAGTGCGTTGCAGGTATACCATTTAAGTGGCCATCACACCTTGAAATACCGGTAACCCTAAAGGAGAGACAGTAATGAGTTTTGAATTTGAGGGCCTAGATGACCTTATAAATAGGATAGACACCATTGAGAAGAAGATACCTGAAGAATTTAACAGACTTAAGACTAAGGTAGCCAGTGAAGTATTAAGGGATGTTATAGAAAATACGCCAGTTAACAAAGACCCTAAGGCCTTAACTGCTGGTACTCTTAGAAGAAGCTGGAAGGTCAGAGATTTAGGTAAAGAAGTTGAGATATACAATGATGCCCAATCTAAAGGTGAGTTTTATGCCTGGGATGTTGAGTATGGACATAGAACCAGGGCCGGTATGGGTCTTTCAGTCTCTAGAAAGCGACGTAAGGCTGTGCGAAGTGATGGGGGTAAAATACTATTTGTGCCTGGCAAATTCATGCTTAGAAACGCAATGAAGAAGGGGAAAACCACACTAGACAAAGAGGGAAAGAAGATATTAGATGATTTGATGGGTGGTAGATAATGATTAAGGTAAACGAACTAATAAAGTCAGTATCGAATATGATCTATGATGCCATCAATGATACTGAATATAAGTGTAAAATTACAGACGATGACGAACAACTGCAGTTATACCTAGATAAGGGTAGCTGCTTTTTTATTGATGTAAATACATCAGATTCAGAGTCAGTAAATCTACACTTCAATAAAAAGAGCCTTGTAATTGATATAAGATACTTTCCGGGCAATGGCAATAAGACGGCTAAGGCTAGCTTATACGACTTAAAAGACCTACTGGAAAGGACATTTACAAGGAGCATAAAAGTTGGAAGAAGATACATTCACATATCTGGGATAGACGGCTTGATATTAAAAGATGAAGTGGGCCACACCCTACATTTTAGTATATCAGTGAGTTATCATGAACAAGTTTATTTTGATAAGGCTGATAAGCATGTTATGAAAGAGATCAATAATAACATCAGTATTGAGGTCCAAGATAAATTTGATCTATTAGAGGAAGTTAATATCAGGTATGGGGATAGATTGAGAAGAAGAGGAAGGAAGGTATAATATATGGGCTTAACAGAGCTTAAAATTGTATTTAAAGAAATAAAGAGGAAGGCCCTAGAGGGGGCCAGCACTGGGGTTGTGTGCCTAATCCTAAAAGATGGTACTGCCAAGGGCCTATCTGAATACACTTCACTAGAGGATTTAGAGGGCGCTAAGTTTAAGGCAGAAAATCTTACTTACATGAAACAGGCCCTAATAGGCAATGTGCAGGATGTAAGAGTTGGTGGAGTTCTTGAAGAAAGAAACTTCACACCTACTAAGTTAATAGTATACGCAATAAATGGGGCTGACACACTAGATAATGCACTGGATGTGCTTGAAAACTATGAGTTTAACTACTTGTGTATGCCTGAAGCAGCAGACCAGACAGATAACCCTAAGTTGATTGAGTTCATCACAAAGAAGTTACCTGATGTCGGCTATGATGCAAATTTGGTAATCACAACCACTAAGCCTTCAAACTCTAGTGATGTCATAGAGTTTGCGACTGAAGACATCAAGGAAGGTGATGTTACCTATACGGCCACTAAGCTATTGCCATTTATTTGTGGATTGTGTGCAGGGACTCCACTTACACAGTCAATCACACACGCTAATGTGCCATTTATTAGCACTATTCCTAAAAAGTCCAAGGACGAAAAGAACCAGCTAATTGACGGTGGTAAGCTGATTTTGACAAAAGAGGGTGGCAACATCAAGATTGCAAGAGGGGTTACATCACTTACAACACCTACAGGTAATGAAGGTGATTCATTCAAGAAGATAAAGCTTGTAAGAACATATAAGTTTATTAATAACTCTATCAAGAAGTCGATATCTAACTACTATGTGGGTAAGGTGGCTAATAACTACGATAACAAGTGCCTGCTTATAGCAGAGATTAGTAACTTCTTAGAAGACCTGGCAAGAGATGGAATAATCGAAAGAGGACATAGTGTTGGTATTGATTTGGATGCACAGAAGAAATATCTGAAGGAAATAGGGGCAGATGTAGATTCAATGTCAGAACAGGAGCTTAAGGAAGCTAATACTAAGTCTAAGGTATTTATTGCTATTAAGCTAAAGGGTGTAGACGCTATGGAAGACTTCTACATCAATATTAATGTTTAATAAGGGGGCTAAATAATGGCAGATACAAACAAGGAACAGATAAAAGAAATATTAGGCACTGATGGAATAAGCGGTACATTTGGTGAGCTATGGCTTGATGGTGAGTATGTGGCTGAACTTGAAGGCTTCCAAGCTAAGATAGATTTTAAAAAGGCAGCAGTGCCTAGGCCAAGGAAGATGATGGATGCGCACAAGACAACTGGTGCAGAGGGCAAAGGGTCTTGTACCATGACTAAGGTATCATCAAGAATGACTAAGCTAATAGGCCTTAGGATGAAGGAGCAGAAGACTATCTACTTTGAAGCAATATCTAAGTTAGATGACCCAGATAATGTAGGAGCTGAAAGAATCAGGTATAAGGGTGTGCAATTTGACGATCTTACACTTGCTGACTTTAAAAATGGAGAAGTAGGCAAGGTGGAAGCACCATTTACATTTGATGATTTTGAGCCAATAGATTTGATATAAGGAGATAGTTATGACTGAAAAGAATGTTAATTTAATTGATTTACTACTAAGCAAGGACAGAGATGACTTCCTTGTTAAGAAGGAAGAAATAGAAATAAGCAGCCTATCTACTATGTTTGGTCAGCCTTTCATAGTAGAGATGCGTAGGATGAGTCTGGAGCAGGAAGCAGAACTAGAAGACTATGGCTATAAGCTTAAGATGGCTGATAAGGGTAAACTACAGATGGCAGAGAATAACAGGAAGAGAAAGTTACTAACTCTTGTTTATTCGATATTCTACAAAGGGGAAGCCTTATTTAAGAATACAGAGCTGATAAGCAAGTTTAAAGTGGGTACTCCTACTGACCTAGTATTAGTGCTTCTTACTCCAGACGAGATAGACACACTATTCATGGCCTATGACAACCTAATCAATAATGTGCCAAAGGAAGATGAAATAAAAAACTAATAGAGGTGGATGATGAATTGCGTACTTTCTACTATTTCTGGAAGTACGCACATCTGACTCCATCCGAAGTTTACAGGAAGAAAAAAACAGATATTGGAGAATATCGAATGATGAAGGCCTTTTTATTTAAGGAAATAGAAGATAGGCTTGAAGATAAACAAAATCAAATTTGCCCTTTTATGATGGGAGAAAGGGGGTAAAAAATGGCAACTAATACAACCGAACTGAAAGCTAGATTTAAGGCCGAAGACTTGATGACAAAAGAACTTAAAAGAATGCAGGCAGAACTTAAGAAGTTTCAGAAAGAGACTAAGGAAGTGGCCAAAGCTCAGAAAGAATTTGATAAGAGCCTAAAAGGCAATAAGAAGTTAAAATTGGATGCAAAAGATGCTAATAAGCAGGTTGAAGGTGTATCCAAAAAGATGAAATCATTTGTTGAGGGATTGAAAAAATCTAACAAGATACCAGTTGAGGTAAAAGACCTAGCATCTAAGGGATTAAGTAGTATAAGTGGTCAGTTAGGTAAGTTAGGTCCTATGGCTAGAGTTCCATTTAAGCTACTGGGGCTACATCCAGCTATTGGAGCATTAGCCGCATTAACAATGGGTGTTGGGATACTTGCTAAGAAGGCAAAAGATGATGTCAAGGTATTCCTTCATGACATGACTGCCTGGGGCATACAAAAGATTCAGCAAGGTCTAGCAAGCCTTAAGGATAAAGTTATTAAGGTCACCGTAGAGGGCTATAACAACTATTCTGACTATAAGGCAAGAGTTAACTCTCTTGATAGGGGCGGATTGAGTATAGGCGATTATGACAACCTAGCCCAAGGGGTAGCAAGAAACTCTAGATCTGACTTATCAGATGTAAGAAATGGAATGACTAAGCTAATGCAGATGTCACCAGATGTATTTGGTGGTAAGCCGGGTGAAGCGGCTAAATTCTACCAGACTGCCATGCAATCATTTAGAAAAGGTGGATCATCTAATGAAGAGGCTAGTGCAGCAATGTATCAGCTTAATCAGGGGCTTGCAAGTGGAACGCTACAAGGTGATGAACTTAGGTCAGTCAGAGAAAATGCACCACTAATGGCCAAGATGATTGAAAAGGAAGTTGGTACAGGAATAAAAGAAGCTGGTAAGAAGGGGCTTCTTACTGCTGATCTAGTTAAGCGTGCAATTCTTAAACATTCAGATGAAGTTAATAAAGAGTTCCAAAATATTCCTATGAATTTCAAGGATGCATGGGTTATGGCTAATAATCTACTTGAAGCCAAGGTATATTCTCCAATGTACGAGAGAATGCAGAAGATATTTGATGATAAGGGGGTACAAAATTTCTTCTCAAGCATCTACTCGAAGGCAGAAGAGACTATCGGTGGGTTATGGAGATTAATGGATGTAACCAACTTTGGGGGCATTGATTTTAGCAAGCTACAAACTGCGGCCAAACCGATTACTGATATGTTAGATGAAGTATATAACCATATAATCACTAACTCACCTGAAGCCCAAGAGGCAATAAATGTATTGGGTCAAGTTGTTAATGGCGCATTTGAGGGTATGGGGGATGTATTTCAATTTTTCAAGCATGTAGCTGAAGATGTATTTAAATTTCTTAAAGAAAATCCTAATTTTGTAAGAGATGTGATTAAGCTGTTGGCGTCTGACTGGGAAAAGAATTGGGCCCTTATGCAGTTTAAATTAGAGTTTGCAAGCAAGGTAATAATCCCACTTCTCACAGAGGTAAATAAAACTATAAAATTTATCACAGACTCGATAAGAGCTGTTCAAAACGCTTGGACTGATATGTGTAACTGGTTTGAAAAGAAAATACCTAAGATACCAACGGTGGATTTTGGCGTTGGTGGTGACTCTTCTGGTGGAAGCGGTCCGGTAAATACTAGACCGACACAATACAGTCACGCATTTGGCCTACCTCGAGTACCTTATGACAATTACCCAGCTAATCTACATCAGGGCGAAAAAGTCTTGACTAAGAGAGAGGCCAATGACTATGAGAACAGAGGTAGTAACAATGGTATAGTAATAAACCTAAATGGAATTACTGTAAGAGAAGAAGCCGACATTGATTTAATGATAGGTAAGCTAGTTAAGAAGCTTAAATTAGCACAGGGGGTGGTGTAATTGGTAGAGATATACTTAAATGGAGATGGGGATAATCTAAGGCTGCCAGTTGTACCATCTGAATTTAACAAGATTGTTAATGCTGATATAAGTGCTGAAAGTATAGTTAAAAAGGGGAAGGTAAATATCTACAATGGGTATGAGCCTTCTGCCATGTCTATATCATGCTTTTTCCCTCATGAAGGGGCAAACTATCACTTTGCCGCAGGTAGTGGAGACCCATATAGTTATGTTAATAAGCTTGAAAAGTGGTGTAGAGAGGGTACAAGACTTAGGTATATAGTTACTGGTACTTCTATTAATGTGCCAGTAAGAATATCTCACTTTGAGTATAGCGAAAAAGACTCTAGTGGAGATGTATACTACACCCTAGACCTTAAGGAAGATGAGGACATAAATATCCCTACATGGCAACCTGGTCCAGTTAGTGGGAATCCTAAAAATCCTATTCCTAACAAGGTCTACTCAAGAAATAAGCCTACCATAGACTTAAGCAAACAGACTTCAGGAAGGGCCCACACAGTTAAGCATGGAGAGTACCTATACTTGATAGCACAAAAATACTATGGAGATGGTAGCAAGTACAAAAAGATAGTCAATAATCCAGAAAATCTTAAAAGATATCCTAACCTGAAGAAATCAAATGTTATCTACAGTGATTGGAAGTTGGTGATTCCTTAATGGCTACATATAAGATGGAAGATATGGACTTAATAGTCCACATAAGGGGCGGTGGAAGCTTCTACAGGCTTACAGATATAGTTACTAACATATCATGGAGCGGTAGCATTAAAAGTCCTTATAGAGAGCTAAACTTTGAATTTATTCAGGCAGTTAATGACGAAAAGGTAAAAAGTATTGGACTTAGTGCCAATTCCACTTGTTGCTTTTATGTAGGCGGCAAGGAAATATTCAGGGGCAATATCATTGAGGTTGAAAAAGCCAGCAGTAATAATGGTATAAGAGTTACTGCCTATGATATAGGATATGTGCTGCACAGAGATGAAGTAAGCTATAATTTTGTAAATAAATCAGCTTCTGAAATTGCCAAGACTGTGTTTGCTGGTAAGGATGGCCAGATGAATCTACCTGTAGGGAAAATTGCTAAGGGTGATAGCAAGATAACCAAAATGTTTATTGGCGTATCAAGATATGATGCCATCATGACGGCCTACACAGAGCATGCTAAGATTAGTAAGAAGAAATATATGATAGATGTTGATATAGATAAGTTTAATATCATTGAAAAGGGTGAGGTTAAGCTTAAGATACTATTTAATGAAAAGCAAAATGTAGAATATAGTTCTTACAAAGAGTCTGTAGCGAATGTAGTCAACAGGGTCTTGGTAGTGGATGAGCAGGGGAACAAGCTTCAGGTGAAGACCAACAAGGAATTCAGGAAGCTATATCACACCGTATCAAAAGTAATTGAACAGAAAAAAGACGGTAAGGCAGAAGATATAGATGCAGCCTTTCATGGACTGGATAGGACTTGTGACCTACACGGATACGGTGATATCACTTGTAAGAGTGGGTATAAGGTCCAGATTAAAGACTCTCACACAGGTCTAATAGGTGACTTTTACATTGACAAGGATAAACATTCCTGGATAGGTGGAAAATATTCCATAGACTTGGAACTTAACTTTGACAATATAATGGATGAGAAGTCAGCAGGAAAGGATGAATCAAAGGCATCCAGTAGTGAAGGAAAAGCCCTTGACTGGGGACATGGAATCACAGCTGACATGATAAATAAATTACTAAAAGGTCCACTTGCAGGTAAGGGGGATCTATTTATTAAGTATGGAAACATGTATAAAGTCAATCCTATGATGGTTGCCTTGGTGGCAAGAATGGAGTGTGGGGAAAAATTTGATTCTAATCTAGCAGTTAATCATTTTAACTTCTTTGGAATTAAAGACCCTGACAAAAATATCAAGAAATACAAGTCGTTTGGCAGTTATTCCTCAGTCGAAGAAGGAATCAGAAGAGGCTTCCACTTTATAGGAATATCTCATGTAAATAAGAAGGGTAGGAAGTTTGACCAGATAATTTCTACATGGGCGCCAGTAAGTGATGGCAATGATACGTCGGGATATATTAGACAAGTGAAATCATGGTATAAACAGCATACCGGTAAGGATTGGAGTGACTCAAACCTTGGTACTGGCGTAACTTCAGATGAAGAAGCTAATAGCAGGCTTGTGTCTGACGGCTATTCAGGAAGTGGCGGAAGTGGCGGAAATGATAGACAAAGAAAAATACTACAAGTAGCTGAAAGTATGGTTGGTAAGGGTAGATATACCTGGGGCGGTAAGAGTATCTACAATTCGGATTGTAGTGGCTTTGTGTACGCATGCCATAAAGCAGCAGGGATAACTATTGGTGGGTCTACATCAGCACAGTTACACAATGGGAAGAAGATACCATCACTGGCTCAGGCACTTCCTGGAGACTTAATAATAACACAGTCTTCAGCAAGTGGAAGTGGCCGACACGTGATGCTATATATAGGTAATGGAATGGTAATCCATAATGGTGGTCCAGAAGGTTCACCGATCACAAAAACAAGAGTTAGAAGGGGAAGTTGGACTGAAATCAGGAGGTGTTGGTAGGTGTCATACGAACATGAATTGTTAGGAATAATGAATGCGGAAGGTATGCGAAGCCACACACCTTCTATTCAGTTTGCTGAGGTGGTTAACAGTTACCCAAAAACAAGGCTAAAATATAATGACTTTGAGATCGAAACAGTGCAGATAAGATACACATCATGGGCTTATGCTTTAGCAAACGGCTTAAATACAAGTGTAAGTGACGGACATTCACACATGATAGACTTAGGTGGCATAAAAGCCGGTGATGTTGTGATTATTAATTGTGACGATTCTACTGTAACAATTCTAGATAAGGTGGTGAGGTAGTGACTGAGAAAAAAGACATATTCCCATTTATAGGCGTACCTGAAGATTATAATTACATACCAGAAAGCGAACTACCGCCACTAAAAGAGCTGGCATACGACTTTGACAGAGATGACTTCATAATTGATGAAGATACAAAAGAGTTCAAGGTGGTTGAAGGTGCAGAGGCGCTTAAGGTATGGATATATATGGCTATCAAAACAATTAGATTTAACCATGAGATATACTCTTGGGACTATGGTACAGAGTTAAACTCCCTGATAGGTCAGAAATTCAGCAGAGGACTAACTGAATCAGAGGCTTTTAGATTCATAAAAGAGGCTTTGCTTATAAATCCTTACATTAATGATGTTGAAAATAGGGGGATAACCTTCACTGGTGATGATTTACACATAAAGATTAAAGTAAAAAGCATATATGGGGGGATTGATATAGATGTTTGAAGATAAAACGCACTTAAATTTAAAAAATGAGATGCTAATAGGCACAGAGCTCCCCATTGCTAAAAATGAGGGGTCTATATTAGATAGCATGTTCAGTTCCATTGCACTGGCACATGCTAGTATTTATACAGTACTTGATAAGCTTCTTAATATAGCCTTTATAAAAGATAGTTATGGGGATAACTTAGATAAGAGAGTTCAGGAATTTGGGGTCTATAGAAAAGAGGGCAAGGAATCAGTGGGTCAAGCCATATTTACTGGTGAAGTGGGTCAAGAAATCCCTTCTGGGGCCGTTATAAGCGCCTTTGGGAATAGATATGAAGTGCTAGATAATCAAGATGGTAGGATTAATGATGAAAATGGAGTGACCTTATATATAAGGTCTATGAATGTTGGCGCAAGTGTAAATAGCGTATCCACAGTAGACTTCACACTAGTAAGCCCAGAAACTGATAAAATCACATCCATAAGAAGTGTAGGAGCGCTCGAGGGGGGTGTAGATCCTGAAACTGATGACGAGTTAAAGGAAAGATTCTTTTATCTGCAGGCCCACAAAGGGACATCAGGAAATGTAGATGACTACATCAACTGGGCTCTATCAGTAGATGGGGTTAAGAATGTCAAAGTCGTTCCGCTTTGGAATGGTAATGGAACTGTAAAAGTGATTGTCATGAGTAAGAATAATAGGAATGTAGCACCTGAAGTAGTAGAAGCTACAAAGAAATATATTGAAGTTAAAAGGCCTATAGGGGCTAGTGTAACAGTAACTACACCCACTATACTGGATATTAATATATCAGCTACTGTAGAGGTAGATGATAACTACACACTTGATCAAGTTAAGGAAGGCTTTATACAAGCCTTAGATGACTACCTAGTCAAGTCAGTGAAGGAAATCACCTACACTAAAGTAGCAGGGCTTCTGGTAAGCACTGATGGGGTCGTAGACTTCTCTAATTTAACAATAAATGGTGCTACAAGAAATATAAAACTAATAACTGACCAGGTGGGGGCAGTTGGCAGCATAACACTTACTAAAGGAGTGATAGATTAATGATTAATTTAATTGATCTATACCCTGACCATCTAATAAATAGAACTACTGAAGAAATATTCACAGCCTATGGATATCAGTTAGAAGAGCTTGAACTAAGTATAGATGCTTTAGTAAATGAATTCTATATAGAATCCGCCACATTTTCCCTACCTGTGTGGTGTAATTTTGCCGGCATAGACTATGATTCTGATCTACCTATAGATATCATTAGGAGTAATATATTAGCAGCTTTAAAGGCTAAGGAAACTACTACTGTAGAAGTGATTAAGAATATAGTTGAAAGCTATTCTAACGGCACCTGTGAGGTGATAGAACACTATGGAAGGTATCAATTTACAATAAAATTTGTAGGGATAATAGGTGTGCCTAAAAAGATAAGCGAGATAAGAAAAATTATAGATAAGCTAAAGCCGGCACACTTAAATTATGACTTTGAATTTAAGTATATCACCTGGGGTGATACTAAGAATCTGGGCAAGCCGGCTAGCTGGTATAAGTCCAAGAATTTCACTTGGAAAGATGTTAGAAATGGGGTGCATTTGACTTAATGGAAGGGTATAGAAAAACAGACAAAAACGGGTTAAATAAAATAACCAACGATAATATATACGACATAGACCCTATCATGGAGAACTTCACTTTACTTGATGACTCTATCGGTAAGGTCGACTCAGTAAATATGGAAGGGTATAACGAAGATTCAGAGGTTGGTAGTGAAAAATCACTAACTAACTACATCAAATATATATGGAAGAAACTAGGCTCAATAGAATTAACTGACTTAAAGGTAAAAGTCACAACATGGGCAAATAAGACCCTTGATAAAGTTCTTAAAGAACTAAAGGAGAAGGATACTGAAATAGTAAATACTATGAAAGAGTATAAGGCTAGTGTAGATGAATATAGCAGGAATTTAGGCATATATGTTGATAGGCATGAGACGGCCAATAACAGGCTTGAAAAGTTACTGAAGGGGGAAGATGCAGTTGACTACTTATAAAAGAGAGGTTGAAAGAACTGAACAACTAGGGATTGAGTACCAAACGGCCCTTAACAGTATCATTACCGAAATCAAAAAAGACGATAATTTATCTCCTACTAAGATACTTGATATAGTGGGTAGCATACAAGAAATTAAAAGAACTAGGAAGAGGTGGGCAGTTGGAACTGGGGATACAGCTAAACTTGACCACAGAGCGGTTATACACGACAAGAATAGGTATAATTGTGTAAGCATTCCGAATATAACATTTACACCGAGAATTATTGTAGCTATTGGAACATTGACTAACGGTGATGTAGTAGATAAAAATCTCGTTTTGATAAATATAAATTTTTCTTCACTAGATAATAAATTTGGGTGTTTTATTTTAGCTCAAGGACACAATATGAGAGAGTATTTCAGTACGCTTCCCACTTCTAGGATTTCTTCATTACCAAGTTGGGCTAAGTGGACAACAGAAAAATGGATAGCCATAGAGTAGGAGGTAATAAATGAAGCAGATAGGAACAAAAATATATTACTTAATTAGTAATGGAAATGTAATCCTTAATACAGGGGATATGATGGGGTGTGTAGTCGAAACGTCATTTGATGAAGATTACAATAACTATACAGACCTAAATAAGTATGCGAAAGACTCAATAGGCTGCATAAAGCTTGAGTATGGAGAACTGGGCAAACTACTTGAAGAACACAAGGCCAACTCTTTTAAGGTGGATGTATCTAGTCAACCTCATAAGCTTATGTTTGAGTGGATAGACTATGATACAGGGCAACCTGGAGAACCACCAAAGACCATGGAAGAGTTGATAAAAGAAGAGTCAGATAAGGTTAGGCTTGAGTATGCTACAGCAATAGCCGAAATAGTGGAAAATATTGAAAAAGATAAACTAGAGCTGTCTACAGCAATAGTTGAACTAATGGAAATGAAATCAGGGGGTAATTAAATGAGTGCATTAGCAAAGTTATATGTATATCTAATAAAGAATGGGAAGAGGACAATAGAAGACGTACCAGACTATCTTAAAAAGGAAGTAGAAAGGCTACTTAAAGAAGAATAGGAGTGATATGTATGAAGAATCTTATCAATAATATTAGGTTCTTTTTTTATTGCATAAATTTATCAATGAAAGGTGGTGAGATGGATATGGCAATGTGTTATGTAACATGCATCATAGCAGGTGTAAGAACTTTTAAGCAGGTTCCACAGTTCCTAAAGGCTAAGGTTAAGGCCCTATTGGTAGCTATGGATCTAGAAGAACTAGTAGTTGAATAATTACTATTGATGCTCTAGTTTTTATTTGCATAGGCCTGGGCATGCCTTAAAAAGGCCCAGTTTTAATAAGAATAAATTCAGAGGTGATATATGACGAATCAGGAATTTATATACAGCGCGGTAGTAGGAGTTCCTGTATTAATAGCATTTGTGAGTCCGATGCTTAAGCTGAACTCGAGTATAGTTAAACTTAATTCGACTATTGAGAGCCAAACAAAGGACATTGTTACGCATGGAGACTCACTTAAAGAACATACACAGGAGCTAGATTTATTAAAGACTAACATAGTAAGGCATGATATGAGGATATCTGTGCTTGAAAAAAGAAAATGTAAGTATGAGGAATTTAAGAAACATAAAGGAGACTGGCATGAGTAGAATTGAAAACAGTATAGAAAAGAAATCAAACAATATAGAAAGATATAAGAATCCATGGTTTTGGGTGGGTATTGGTGGTATAGTCCTTACATCCCTACAGGTAGAGGCAAGCTCACTGACTACTTGGGCAAGTGTTGGCGACCTGGTAATTAAGACAGCTTCCAATCCATTTCTTCTAGGCACAACAGCCATGGCCATACTAGGTGTATTTATTAATCCTACTAGCAAGGGACTAGGGGACTAGAAATATTATATGGTGAAAGGAAGGGTTAATGTTATGGAAGTTAATTGTGTGATAGAATTTGACGAAGACCTATACGCTAAGAATCTGACCGATAATAACTACCCTGATGCAAGCGAATACGGGGGCTTGGCATCAGAAGATTTTGAGGACTTAAAGAAAGAAGGCTTGATATAATGAATAAAATAAATTGTGGTGTGCCAATATATGATTTTCCAGTACCTGACTGGAATAAATCAAAAAAGCAGACTTTTTCAATGGAACCAGAGAAGATAGTCATACATAATACCTATAATTCAGCCAAGGCTAAGGCAGAAGCATCGTATATGGTAGGTAATTCAAACTGGACTAGCTTCCACACCGTAGTAGATGAGTCAGCTATATATGAGTGCATACCATTTAATAGAAATGCTTGGCACTGTGGGGCAACTTACGGCAATAGGCATTATATAGGCATTGAAATTGCCAGGAGCACCGGTAGTGCAGATGACTTTGCAAAGGCAGAGGATAACTGTGCTAGATATGTTGCTGCCATTTTAAAGGCTAAAGGCTGGGGAGTGGATAGAGTTATTACCCATAAAGCATGTAGCGGTAAATATTGTCCACACAAGACACTTGATCTAGGGTGGGATAGGTTTATCAATCTAATCAAGAAATACATGGGACAGACGCCGGTACAGGTTACTACAAATATATCTAGGGGTGGATACTCAGTATTAACTAAGACTCCAGGTGATGTGTTGAATGTTAGGATGGGACCAGGAGTTGGGTATAGAAAAGTATCGAGCTATAGAGATGGGTCTAAAATCTATGTTGAAGATGTTGTGAAAAATATCGAAGGAACGTGGTATAAGATACCTAATGTTGGCTATGTGTCAGCTAAGTACTGCGTGGGTATAAAGTAGCATTAAAACAGGGGGTAGCAGTTCGCTATCCCCTTATTTTTTTGTACATGTCCACCATTTGTCCACCATAGGGAAGTTTTATTATAATATGGTCAATTATCACTAAAATACCATATGATATTTTTACCCCAAAAAGCTTGAAACAGCAAAGTCTAAGAAACTATATCACGGTTAAATATGATATAATAAGAGGTAGATAGTCGACACAGTGTTCATGTGGAGAGCGTGGTTCTGTTGACTAAATCACACAAGTAAAAGTGTGAAAAAGGCAAGAAATAAGGGGATTTCCGAGATTTTTAGAATTGAGAATCAAACTGCGAAATACGCCTTAAAAAGTGAATAAAATCTTGGTATTTTTATAGTTGGATAGATAAGAGCATTGGGATTGGGTAGATTATACAGAAGTGTTTACTTGTGATTTATGGAAAAATAAACGTAGTAATGCGGAGCAAAAAGAAGATGGTCTAAAAAGAAAAGAAAACCGAATACAGTTCTAAAAAACATAATTAACACAATTTGTTAATGGAAATTAGGTACATTTTGTGGTCTATATTGCTTAATAGTATAGGGGAAAAGAGTGATATATGGTAGTACTAAAACAGTAGTGGAGGTATTATCTATATGCTTTATTTAAAAACATCGGTTAAAAATGGAGTAATCAGTCTTTGTCCTTTGAATCCAGATGAAATGTATTATAAATGCGAAGTGTGTGGGAATTTTTATGGCATTAATAATTTATCGGACTTTTCGTTTGATGAGAATGAATCATTCTACATTGGGAAGTCGATAGCCGGACAGAAGTTAAACCAGTCGGCACAGAATCCGATTACATATCCGAACCCACGGTAGAGAGATAAAATTCTGATTTAGTGAACAATAATAAATCACAATTTAATGGAATAGACAAATTTGAATTTAGGAGAAAATTTATGAGTCGAAAAAAAGCAATTTTTCTTTATTCATTAGGAACCTTAGGGCAAATATGGATGATATGTATTATAGTTTTTATATTGCGTAATTTGGGTATGGATGTAGACTATACAACGCCAATGGGAATGGTTGCTATTGGAA
>NZ_CDRRTB010000005.1:0-42415 GCF_977045075.1 Peptostreptococcus sp.
CACTAGTAGGAGATACACAGTGTTCTCTTGCAATTAAGTCCATTGACTTAGTCTCACATAGGTTTAAAACTATGGACCTCTTAACATCATTCGATATGAAGCACCCCTTATCTACGATAGGTGTTTTGGCCATAAATGTTGACTCGCAATGCTTACAGAAAAATCTCTGCTTTTTAACCATTAATATCAAAGGGTTTGTATTAACCCTATTAAAAAGTATTTTTACAGTCTGACTCCCATTTCTAATTATGTCATAATTTTCATTGACTATACCACATTTAGGGCAGCAAGCTGGCCTATATGAAAGCTTTCCCCTTAGTACTGTATATTCTATCCCCTTGATATTTTCTTTTTCGTTACCTAAAATTACTAAATTGTTATCGTTAATTCCCAAGATTTCTGTTATACTAGCATTAGAACACATATCATTTCTCCTTTTTTTATTTTGTGGTGATTTAAATTATACATGAGATTTGATGTGTGTTCCTATTTTTTTGCAAAAAATTTAGCGTTGGGAGAGAATTTTCTCTCACCAACGCTAAATATTATACAACCCATTTTTTATGCTAGATTATGAGTTTAATTACTTGTTTAGAGTATTTACTAATGATAATTTAAGAACTAGTCTAATCTTTAGACTTTTGTAAATTACTTCAAGTTCAGAGATTTTAATTTTCTATATACCTGTCCGATGGGGAGACCCATAATGGTATAATAATCACCCTCTATATATTCTACTAAAAGGGCACCCATATCCTGAATACCATAGGATCCAGCCTTGTCCATTGGAGAACCTGTAGCAATATAGTCCTTAATAATTTGGTCCATAGCTGGATCAAGGTCGTAAAACTTGACCTGGGCTATACTTACAAAGCTATCCTCAAAGTCTGGTCCTACTATGCTTACACCTGTATAAACCCTATGTACCTGGCCTGCGAGGTTCTTTAACATCTTATAGGCATCATGGGAGTCCATTGGCTTACCAAGGATTGACTTGTCGGTAACAACAAGTGTATCTGATCCGATAACATAGTGGTCTTTTTTTTGTCTGTAGACATGGAGGGCTTTTTCCCTGGCCAATCTCTCAGTAAGTATTTTAGCCTGGTCAAAGGTCGATTTTTCCCTTGAATCAACTAAGATATGAGATTTTATAACCCCCTCATCTATGTCGGCAGCAAGGCTGCTGAAGTCAAGCCCACACATTTGTAAGAGCTCGATTCGTCTAGGAGACTTGCTAGCAAGTATAATTTTATTCATAGAATATCCTTTCCAAAAATCAAACCTATATAAGATACCTAGGAATTTGAGGACTATATAGGCTAGTACTTATATAAACTTTGTATCTATATTTATGTATACATTATAGCCTAGATATTTTTCCTTTACAAGTTCTTTGACCTGGTTCTTGACCTGGGCATGGTCCACCGAATAATCCAATAGTAGGTCAAAGTAGATGGACTTTTCTTCTTCATCTATATAAAGTCCATGGTAACCAAGACACGATGGGTTATTTGAAATATAGTCATTAATTATATTCAAAAAAGCTTTAGCAACCTTGTGGTTTTTATTGACAGAATAAAAACCAAATGTGAGATAGATGTTATGCTTCTTATAAATTTCCATCTGTAGCCTGTGTAGGGTAGGGTAGATATCGCCTACCTTGGTTTCATGGTCTAGTTCAACATTTATAGATCCCATATTATAGACTGGTCCATAATTGTGAATTATTAGGTCATATGCACCAAGAATACCTTCCTGAGACTTGACCATATTTCTTATTTCAGCAGTTGTTTTGGGGTCTAATTTTACTCCAAGAATATTATTTATAGAATCAAGGAGAATATCTGCCCCAGTTTTAATAATAAAGCCGGATATGATTATACTAGCATAGGCTTCGACCTGTATCTTTAGGAAGATACTGACTAGGGCAGAAATAATCGTAAGGCTGGTAATTATAGCATCATTTTTTGCATCTTTTCCAGATCCTATTAGGGCACCAGAATCTACCTCCCTACCAAGTTTTTCAGTATAGGAACCCAATATAACCTTTGTTACCACCGTCAATACCATAATAACTAGGCTAAGGCTTGTGTAGTTTGTATGTACAGGGTGAAATATACCATTTACAGATGAAATAAGGACCTGTATACCTGTTACTATTACAATTATGCCTATAACCATACTTGTAAGGTACTCTATCCTACCGTGACCAAAGGGATGCTTATCGTCTTCCTCTTTTGATGATAGTTTTGTACCTATAATAGTGATGATTGAAGAAGAGGAGTCCGTCAAGTTGTTCATTGCATCAGTAGTAATAGCAATAGAGCTTGTTATTGATCCCAGTACAATTTTAATTATGGCTAGGCCTATATTTGCTATAATACCAATTATAGACGTCCTCATTATTTTTCTTTCCCTATTGTCTATATTAGTCGTCCTATTTTCCTGGCTTGAGGCCCTATTATTTACTTTATCTGAACTAGCCTTAATATCTTGATTAAAAATAGCACTGTCTATTTGCTTTAAACTATTAATATTTTTCTTATTATTTTTCATTTTATAACCTCCTTTATCATTAGATTATCGATTGATAATAACCTAGTTAATATAATACCACTTTTTATAAATAAAAAACAAGAAATTTAATATACTAGTATAAAATAGATTTTTAATATATAATATATCTAATAGTTTTGAAGAGGAGGCAGTATGGATATATTATTCGAAAATAAGCAAATTTTTGTGTGGATTCTTTATTTTTTTATATATGCCTTTATAGGCTGGATAGTTGAGGTTATCTACCATGTTGTAAAACAGGGAAAATTTGTAAATAGAGGTATGCTGGCAGGTACTATTTGCCCAATATACGGCTTTGGTTCAGTCATGTTGGCCTACTTATTATTTCCTATGAAAGACAATATACCAGTCCTATTCTTGGGATCGGCCTTTATATGTACTTTCTTGGAGTATATGGCTGGCCTGGTCTTGGACAAGTGTTTCCACAGGAGGTGGTGGGACTATTCTGATAATAAGTTCAATATAGGGGGTTATGTGTGTGTAGAGTTCCTACTATATTGGGGAATAGGTGGTCTTATACTGATAAGGGACATACACGCCACTATAGTTAACCTAGTAGGCCTGATACCAATTAGACTTTTGATTATAGCTGATATTATATTCTTGCTAGTTTTTATAATAGACTGGGTATCAACAGTTCAGGCTATCTTGAAGTTCAACAAAAAGCTTAAGTTACTAAGTGAAATGCGAGAAGATATATACAAGCTTAGCGACAAGGTTGGGGCAGGGGTAGCAGATAGGACCCTGGATGTTATGGACAAGGCTCAAGTATTGTCTGAATTTACACGTAGAGAGAGAAGGGTATTTAAGGCCTTCCCAAGTATGAGGGAAAATAGGTATAGAGAGGCCTTCCTTGAGCTTAGGAAAAAGTTTGATGAATCACAGCTAAAGCAGAGATTAAAGGACAGCTAGAAGACAAGGAAGCTTAGGGGAAAATAAATTAGTATATAAAGACAAATAAGTAAGGGGCTAGACCTCAACCATAAATTGGTAGGAGGAATAAGCCCCTTTTTATGATAGGGTCTAATAGGAGAATCCTATAAATATAAAAAGAAGGGATATTTGCCCCTTTTTAGACCTAGATACCTTGCATATAATACCATTTTAAGTTATTATATTTATTGTATATATCAGCTTTTAAGTCTGTATATATATGCTATAGATGAATTTGAATAGATTGAAGATAAACGAGGTGTGGTTAATGGAAAAAACAAAAATACAACCAATTTTATGTGGTGGTGACCTAAATTGCTACAGTGTAGCAAGGGCCTTTCATGAAGAATATGGAATAAAGTCAATTGCCTTTGGTAGGTACTACCTAGGTGCAACAAAGGACAGTAAGATAATAGACTTTAGGGTGACGCCAGATATTACAGATCCTGAAAAATTTGTTGATATATTACTAGAGGAAGCAAAGAAACATCCAGCAGATGTTAAACTTATACTTATGGGTTGTACTGATGAATATGCTGAACTGATAATAGACAAAAAGGACCAGTTAAAGGAGGCCTTTGTGCTTCCATATATAGATGCAGACCTTAAAAATAGGCTGGTCGAGAAGGAATCCTTCTACGCTGTATGTGAAGAGTATGGATTGGACTACCCAAAGACATATATATACAATAAGGGAGACCAGACAAGGGACTTTGGTTTTATGTATCCGGTAATAGTAAAGGCCTCTGACAGTATATCCTTCTTCCAAAACCCATTTGAGGGCATGAACAAGGCCTATGTAGCCCATAGTGAAGAAGAGTTCAACCAGATAATATCCGACGTATACTCGCATGGTTATGAAAAGAGTATGATTATACAGGATTTTATACCTGGTGAGGACGACCACATGAGGGTCTTGACATGCTATTCAGACCAGAATGCCAAGGTAAAGATGATGTGCCTAGGTCATGTTCTTTTAGAGGAACACACACCTAAGGGAATAGGCAACCATGCGGCCATCATTACAGAATATGAAGAGGAATTGATGGAAAAGTACAAGGCCTTCCTAGAAAAGATAGGCTATGTGGGTTTCTCAAATTTCGATATCAAGTATGATGACAGGGATGGCAAGTTTAAGGTATTTGAAATAAATCTCAGACAGGGTAGGAGTAACTTCTATGTAACATCTAGCGGTAATAACATAGCTAGGTATGTAGTAGAGGACAGGATATACAATAAGGAAATGGACCTTAAAATACAAGAGGACCCTTTCTACTGGCATGTAATACCGAATTCAGTAGTATATGACTTTGTAAAGGACAAGTCCTTGGTTAAGAGGTGTAAGGACCTTGTAGCCCAGGGCAAGTCGGCGAGCTCATTTGGATATGACTATGACTTGAGGGGCAACTTCAAGAGGAGGCTATACCTCTTCTTGTATGGCCTAAACCAGAAAAAGAAATTCAACAAGTATTGTAAGAAATACTAGCTATAAATATAAACGGAGAAAAACATGAAGAAAGATAAAACAGTTGGTGTATTGGGAGGACTTGGACCTATGGCAACTGTCTACTTCTACGATATGGTAGTCGAAATGACAGAGGCTAAGAGGGACCAGGACCACCTAGACATGATAATTATGAATAGGGCAACTACTCCTGATAGGACTGCCTATATACTTGGATCATCTGATGATAGTCCACTCGACTATATAGTTAGAGATGCAAAAAGATTAGAGGCAGCTGGGGCGGACTTTTTAGTCCTAACATGTAATACTGCCCATTACTTCTACAATGCTATTGTAGAAGGGCTAGGTATACCCTTGATAAATATGATAGAAGAAACGGTAGTTCATGCCAAAAAGAAGGGGCACAAGAAGATAGGTATACTAGCAACGACTGGAAATATAAATACTGGTCTTTACCAGGACATGTGTGTCAAGCATTCAATGGACTACTATGTTCCGAGTCAGCCGGTCCAGGAAATGGTCATGGATATAATATACGACCAGGTAAAGGCAGGCAAGAAGGCCGATATGGACCAGTTTAACAAGATTATAGAGGTATTAAAGGCTGAGGGATGTGATTGTGCCATACTTGGCTGTACAGAATTATCCATTATAAAAAAGGATGAAAAACTGCCAAACGACTTTTTTGTAGATTCTTCAGAAGTCCTGGCCATGACAACCATATTGAAGGCAGGTAGAAAACTAAAAGAAGACTATCAAATCTAGGTTGATAGAAATAGGGGTGGACTAAATGAAACTTAGTGAATTACTCACAGGCCTGGAATATATTTCAAACAGGGATATGGACCAGCTAAAAGAATGTGAGATAGACAACATATGCTACGATTCCAGAAAGGCAAGAGAAAATGGGATATTTGTAGCCATCAAGGGAGAAACAGTAGACGGACATAAGTATGTAGACTCAGCCTACCAAAAGGGTTGTAGGGTATTTGTGGTAAATGTCAATATGGACCTGGCAGAGGATGCCATTATGATAATAGTAGATGACAGTAGGAACTGCCTATCTCATATATCAGCCAACTTTTTTGGAAATCCTTCAAGAAATCTTAAGGTAATCGGTGTAACTGGTACCAAGGGCAAAACTACTATAACTAATTATCTAAGGTCAGTCTTGACTAAGTCAGGTCTGAACACAGGTGTAATAGGAACAAATGGGGTCTTCTACAATGACTATGCAGGTAAGACTATAAATACTACACCAGAATCATATGAGCTCCACAAGACTATTAGGGAGATGGTAGATGCAGGTGTCAAGTGCGTGGCAATGGAGGTATCTTCAGGAGGCCTAATGATGGAAAGGGTCAACCATGTTAACTTTGATATTGGTATATATACCAACCTATCACCGGACCATATAGGACCTAAGGAACATCCTACTTTTGAAGACTATAGGGATTGTAAGTCCAGACTATTTGCCCTATGTAGGCATGGTATTATCAATATTGATGACGATCATGCTTCATATATGATTGACAAGGCTACCTGTGATATAGAAACTTTTTCTATAAAGAAACCTAGTGATTTTAGGGCGGAGGATATCAGCCTGACTAGGACTCAGACCAGTCTTGGTGTTGACTTTAAGTATATAAGAAATGGTCAGCCTACCCAGACCCATATAGCCTCACCAGGTGAATTCAGTGTATATAATGCCCTGGCAGTTATTGCTACAGCTAATTATCTGGGTATAGATAAGACCAAGATGCTGTCAGCCTTGGCTACTGCCCAGGTGGATGGTAGGGTGGAAGTTATACCGTCAATACCTGATATAACAGTGGTCCTTGACTATGCCCATAATGGTGTCAGTCTAGAAAATGTTCTAGAAACCCTACTAAAGTACAAGCCAAGAAGGCTTATATGCGTATTTGGTTCAATCGGTGGAAGGTCGGTCCTACGTAGGAAGGAGTTAGGAGATGTTGCAGCCAAGTTGTGTGATATAGCAATCCTGACTACAGATAATCCTGACGATGAAGACCCAATGAAAATTATCAATGATATCGAAGAGTCCTTTGTAGATTCTAAGTGTCAAGTCCTAAAGATTGTTGACAGGTCCCAGGCTATCCTAAAGGGAATAGAAATTGCCCAGCCGGGTGACATGGTAATAGTTGCAGGCAAGGGCCACGAAAAGTACCAGATAATACACGGCGAAAGGGTATTTTATGATGAAAAGGCAGAGGTCCTAAAGGCTATTGAGATAGTAAAGGATAGACAGGATTCCTAAGAGACTAGTTGAATGATAGGGGCTATAATAATAGCCGATGAATAATAATTATAAGAAAGGCTACACACCTGTATAGTATAAGTGTGTAGCCTTTCTTATATCTTTGTTTATATATTTTCTATTGCTTTAATATTACAGCCTACTTGCTAGTAAAGTTAGAAAATTTACAGTTGATAACATTTGCTGAAAATACCCAATCTTCATTTAGGAGCTTCAAAAACTGGTCTTTGCTCAGGTAGATAGTAAAGAGGTTAGTCTTTAGGTCATCCTGCTTGCCTATATCCCTCTTGTATATATCGAAGTCATCAGGTATAATTTTCCCATATTCGTACGTGTCCTTTTTACCAGTAAAATTTGAGAGAGAACCGATGGCTATAGAAGTCTGGTCCATTCTTGATCTACTGGTAACAATCTCCTTGAAAGCTACAAATATATCCCTATTATTATCTATTAAGTCAAGGTTAGCCATATATACTTTCTTCAGTTTTTTTCTCAATTGGTCTTTACTAAGCTTGTCAATATCCTCATATAAGGTCTTAGGATCTGTATCTGTATAGGTTTCACCAGTAACCTTATCCTTAAGAGTTTTCTTCTTAACCTGGTAATGAGCACTAGGGTTTATACCTAACTCAAGGTAGTGGTCGTATGGATCACCAGGATAGAAAGTAAGGTCTGTCCCATCCGGTGACTTTTGTATCAAGTCGTAGCTAGCTGGGTCGACTACTCGTAGCCAAAACGGCAATATATCGAAGTTTTTATCAAAGTCTTTTAAAAGGTCAGCTATAGATATTAAATTCTTGCTACCCACAGAGGCGAAAATATATGCTGAATCTGGTAGCTTTTTGACATTTTCTATCAAGTCCTTTTTATCAGGGAAGCTACCATACAAATTTCCATTAATACTAGCTCCATATTTGCCGTGATCAAGAGTTATCTGGCCTCTTTTATAGATAATTTCTAAATCAATATCTCCAACAGCGACTGATCCATCATAATAGTTACCTGTATCAAGGTAAAACTCGTAGGACCCGAACTGTCTATCAACAACATCCAAATTAATTAGTAGTCTGGTAGGATCACTGGTTGCATAGAATGAGTGGACCATATTGGCCAGGTCATTGTACTGACTGGTATAATTTCTATTGTTACCATAAAGGAGGGGACTAAGATACCTATTTTTCACCTGGGTCCATAGGGGTTTGTTTTTTTCCTCGCTATTAGCCATAGTGTAGAAGTCTGGATAAAAGGACTTTACTATGGGGTTAATTATAAAGAGAAGGGCCACAACAAGTATAGCCGTCTTTAGTAGGACAGACCTGGTAGTCCTTGCTATCCTTTTTTTTATTTCCTTATCAATTAGTTTTTCCATTTTGGCTTCCAATTCCATTTGGTCAGGGTCTTGGCTAAAAAGGTCTTCAAAGCTTTCAATAGCATCATCTACTGATTTTTTATTCTTGGAAGGACCCTCCTGAAGATTGTCTTCATCAAGAAGATCTTTGCTAGAACTAGCCTTATCTATATTGTCTATGTCAATAGCACTATTTGTAGTTATATTGTCTCTATTATCATTCTTCATACTTTTCACCCCATTTTCTTTCAATTAAAATTTCCTTTAGTCTTTGACGGGCCCTGGACCTAATCTTTCTAATGTTGGCAGGGCTGGTGTTCATAATATCGGCAATTTCCTCATCCTTGAGCTGCATATATATGGTGTACATGAGGACAACCCTATAATTTTTAGGTAAGAGGGTGATGCCGTGGGCAACCTCTCTCATACTCTCCTCTTTTATAAGGATATCCAAAGGGTTATCTGGTCCAGATAAACGCTCAAATATTAGGTCAGGGTCATCTACATAACGTGAACTATGCCGTATGTGGTTTATAAACTCATTTTTAAGAACCTTAGACAGCCAAAACTTTAGGCTACCACCCTCCCTATATGAAAGGTAGGCCTTGGCAAAGGTAACCTGAACCAAAGACTTGGCCAGCTCGTAGTCACCACATAAGGAAAGGGCATATACGAGTAGGTTCTTATGGTATTTTTTGTATATCTCTTCAAAGTCCGTATTCTTCATATATACCTCCTAGAAGATGGTGCCTAGCTATCAACAAATTAGAATCCAAGAATTTACTTAAATCTTGTTTGAGAAATCAACTCAAGAAAATTTTCTTTATATTAATATAACACAGGAAAGATGGATTTGTGACACTATTTAATAGGATTTATTTAAAGGTGGGTCGGGTGTCTATATATATACTTGTTTGAATATCTATTTTATGCCCATTTGATTGATTTTAAGGCTCTTATAGGTTATAATATATGGTGTTGAATAATGTAATTTAGCAAATATATTTTCTTTAAGAAAAGGATTTGGATATATATTTGTTTGCTAAGAATATACTTCGGAGGTTAAATTTATGAAATTAGGTATAGTAGGCTTACCAAATGTTGGTAAGAGTACACTTTTTAATGCAATTACGCAGGCAGGTGCCGAATCTGCCAACTACCCATTTTGTACTATAGATCCAAATGTGGGTGTGGTATCAGTTCCTGACAATAGATTAAACAAGCTAAAAGACCTGTACAATTCAAAGAAGATTGTCCAGACAGCTATAGAATTTGTCGATATAGCAGGTCTGGTCAAGGGTGCTTCTAAGGGAGAAGGGCTTGGTAATAAGTTCCTTTCAAACATAAGAGAGGTTGACGCCATAGTTCATGTAGTCAGGTGTTTTGAGGACTCAAATGTAGTCCATGTTGATGGTTCAATCAACTCTTTAAGAGATATAGAGACTATAAACCTTGAGTTGATTTTCTCAGATATGGAAATTTTAGACAGGAGAATAGCCAAGACTACAAAAGGTCTGAAGGCTGATAAGACCCTACAGGGAGAATTAGATATACTCAATCAGGTTAAGGCTACTCTTGAAGAGGGCAAGAGCATAAGGACAATGGACCTGTCAGATGATGATTGGGCCTTTGTAAGGTCACTGGACCTGCTTAGTTCAAAGCCAGTAATATACGTGTCAAATGTTTCAGAAGACGACCTAGTTGATGATGGAGTAAACAATGATATGGTTAAGGCTGTTAGGGAATTTGCTGCAACTGAAAATTCTGAGGTAGTTGTAATCTGTGCCCAGATTGAGGCTGAAATATCAGAATTAGAAACTGAAGAGGAAAAACTAGAATTCTTGGAGACTTTAGGTCTATCCCAGTCTGGTCTAGACAAACTTATCAAGTCCTCTTATCATCTATTAGGCTTGATTTCCTTCCTTACTGCTGGTGAGCAGGAGGTCAGGGCTTGGACTATAAAGAATGGTACTAAGGCTCCTCAGGCTGGTGGAAAAATTCACTCAGATATTGAAAGAGGTTTTATCAAGGCGGAAACTATAGCCTATGAGGCCCTTATAGAGTATGGAACTATGTCTGCAGCCAAGGAAAAGGGTCTGGTAAGACTTGAGGGCAAGGACTATATAGTAAAAGACGGGGATGTTATACTATTTAAGTTTAACGTGTAAAGTCATTTGAATATTACTAGTCTAGGGCTAGAAATATATAAATAATCAGGTGGAAATAATAAGGGGATTGAAGTAACTAGGTCCCAATAAACAATGTGAGGTGTAGATATGTTTGTAAAGTTTGAGTGTGACAATTTTAAGAGAGCAATAATTGATAATTACAGGGAAAAGATTGATCCTGCCTTTGATGGTCAGGAAATCAGTCCTGATATGATGGAAAAGTTTGACCTATTGGATATGAATGACTATGGAATTACTAGTATTGAGGGTATTCAAAATGCTAAGAATTTAAGACTCCTATATATGGCCAATAATGAGATAAAGGATCTTACCCCACTAAAGGAATGTGGTAAGCTTGAAATCCTTGACTTCCAGAGAAACCAGGTGGAGGATATATGGCCACTTGAACTCTTGAGAAGGCTTGAGTCTTTAAATATAGCCTACAACAATATTACAGATGTAATGGCCTTGAACGATATTGCCAATATTGATAGCATCAACATATCTGGTAATACTATTGAAAATAGGCTACCCCTACGTCATATCAGGTTTGTGAAGAAGTAAATCCTTGATATATGGTGACCATTCACCAGGAAGGTAACGATAATGACAATGATGAATATTATAGACCTAGGAGATGGCTTATCCCTAGGTCTAGTAAAGACAAAAAAATTTAAATCTAATTTGATTTCTATATATTTCCAAAGGCAACTTGACAGGCAGGAGGTTACGAGACTTTCTTTATTGACAAACCTTCTACAGGTTGCCAGCAATAAGTATCCAAGCATGAAGGCCATATCTCAGAAACTAGATAGTCTTTATGGACTGTCTATGAACCTAGGTCTTACTAAGCATGGTGAAAAGCTAATTGCTAGTCTCAAACTATTGACTATATCAGACAAGTATCTTGACCAGCCAGTTTTTGAGGATGTGATTAACTTTGCCAGTGAAATACTATTAAATCCACTAGTGGTTGATGGACAGTTAAACCCAGACATGCTAGACCTAGAAAAGAAAAATCTTGAGGAAGAAATAAGTTCAAAGATTAATGATAAGAGGACCTATGCAAGTCTGAGGTGTATAGAACACATGTGCAAGGATGAGCTTTATTCAATTGACCATATTGGTTATGTTGAGGACTTAGACTCAATAGACGCCAAGGATATTTACGATACATATAGGGACCTCATATCAACATCTAGGATTTTTATAATGGTTGAGGGTGACTTTGACGAAGATAAGGTAAAAGACCTTTGTATCAGAAAGTTCAAGTTTGAAAGGACAAATGTTCAAAAATTAGTAAGAGAAGACTACAAATATTTGCCCACTAGGACTAAATATTTCGAAGAGGATATGGAGACCAGCCAGGCAAAGCTAGTAATAGGTCTTAGGACTGGTGTGGACTATATGGACTATGAGAGATACTATAGTCTGATGCTTGCCAACAGTATATTTGGTGGTGGTCCCCACTCCAAGCTATTTAATAATGTGAGAGAGAAGGAGAGCATATGCTATTATGCATCCTCTAACCTAGAAAAGACTAAGGGACTTATGTTTATAAGCTCAGGCATAGATGTAGAAAATTACGATAAGGCAATATGCCTCATATGGAAGGAACTTGAGGATACAAGGCAGGGAAGGATAAGCCAGCTAGAGCTAGATAATGCCAAAAAGAGCCTGATTAACTCCTTGAAGGCCATGGGAGATTCCATAGTTTCAGATGTTGACTTTATATATAACCAGTATATATCTGGTAGCAAGTTGACCGTAGAGGATGTTATTGGATATGTAGAAAAAGTTGATATACCAATGATCATAGAATCCATGAAGGATGTAAAAGAAGATACAATCTTCTTTTTGAAGTAGGTAAAAGGGGGATTTTATGAAGAAAATATATAATGAAGTAATAAGAGAAACTTTATACTATGATTGTCTTGAAAATGGTCTAGAGGTATATTATATGCCTAAGAGAGGCTATACGAATAAGTATGCGGTTTTGGGAGTTGACTTTGGTTCTAATGACCTTGATTTTATACCTATTGGTGAAAGTGAGAGGATTAGGGTCCAAGAGGGTATAGCCCATTTCTTGGAGCACAAGATGTTTGAGCAACCAGATGGTGGTAATGCCTTTGACAAGTTTTCCCAGCTAGGGGCCAGTGCAAATGCCTTTACTAGCTTTACCATGACTGCCTATCTTTTCTCTACTACAGACAATTTTATGGAGTCACTAGACCACTTGATAGATTATGTCCAGACTCCATACTATACAGAAGAAAATGTAAATAAGGAAAAGGGGATAATAGCCCAAGAGATAAAGATGTATGAAGACGATCCTGAATGGAATGTCTACTTTAATTGCCTGAAGGCTATGTATTCCAAACACCATGCTAATATAGATATAGCTGGAAGTGTTGAATCGATAAATAAGATTAGCCCTGAAGAGCTTTATAAGTGCTATAGGACCTTCTATAATCCGGCTAATATGAAGCTATTTGTTGTAGGCGACCTAGATGTAGAGATCTTGATGGATACAATTAAGAAGGCTAACCATAAGGACCTTGACTTTGACAAGAATATTAGGTCATTTATGCCAGAGGAGCCTGTAGAGGTAAAGCAGAAGAAGATAGTTGAAGAATTTACGGTGTCTATCCCCCTATTTTATATAGGCTATAAGGATGTTAAGAAGCCTATGGAGCCTAGGGAGGCCCTTAAAAATGAAATTAGGTCTGACATCCTCTTCGATATGATTTTTTCTGAAAGTGGAGACCTCCACCAGACCCTATATAATGATGGTCTTTTGCTTGGTAATATTTCTGGTGGCTATCTTAGCCAAAAGGACTATGCCTATGCAATAGCATCAGGTGTATCAAGGGATCCGGAAAGACTTAAACAGGTGGTAGACACATATATTGACGAGCTAAGAAAATCGGGTCTCGATAGGCAGGATTTTGAAATAAATAAGAAAAAGAAAATAGGTGGCTTCTTAAAGTCCTTTGACTCTATCGCCTATATTGCCAATAATTTCTTGTCATATAGGTTTAGGGGAATTAACTTCCTTGACTATTTAGAGGTATTAAAGGAGATTAGCTTTGAAGATGTAGAAGATAGGTTGAATGACTTCTTCTGCCAAGATCAAAGTGTAATATCTATAGTGAAGCCTAAATCTAGTAATTAGGAGGTTATTATGGATAGGGTAGCATTTTCCATTTTTGGACTAGATATAATGTGGTATGGAATCCTGATAGCCTGTGGTATTTTAATGGCGATACTAGTTTCTTCTAAGGAGGCACGGAGACTTGGCTACCAGGAAGGACAGGTAACAGACATTTGCCTTTTTGCTATACCACTTGGCATAGTGGGTGCCAGGCTATACTATGTAGCCTTTAATTGGTCCCAGTATGCTGGTGATTTAAGAGAGATTATAAATATTAGAGGTGGTGGACTTGCCATCCACGGTGGGATACTAGCAGGTATATTGACAGTCTGGGTATTTACAAGGATAAAAAAGCTTGAGTTTTTTAGGACGGCTGACATCCTAGTCTTGGGCCTACCTATGGCCCAGGCTATAGGTAGGTGGGGTAATTTTATAAACGGAGAGGCCCATGGTGGTCCCACCAACCTGCCTTGGGCAATCCTAGTTGAGGGCCAAAGGGTCCACCCAACCTTCCTGTATGAATCAGTATGGGATTGGATGATATTTGTCTATATATTTATGATTAGGAAAAATAAAAAATATGAGGGCCAGCTCCTAGTGGATTACATATTCCTATATTCACTTGGTAGGTTCCTTATAGAGGGTCTAAGGACCGACTCCTTGATGCTGGGACCTATCAAAATGGCCCAACTAATCAGCCTAGTAGGTATAGGCATGGCCCTTGTGGCTAGGTACTTCCTTTTAAAAAAGAAGGCATATAAGGAAAATACCGGAAAGTAGGTAAAGAGATGGAATTTAACCATGTATCAGTTCTTTTGAACGAATGCATTGAAAATTTAAATATTAAACCTGATGGAGTCTATGTTGACTGCACAATGGGAGGGGCTGGTCATAGCAAGGAAATAGTAAAAAGACTATCTGCTAAGGGTAGGTTGTTTTGCTTTGACCAGGATATCAATGCCATCAATGTTGCAAAGGACCGTCTAAAAGAGTACAATGATAGGGTGGTCTTGATCCATAGTAACTTTGAGAACCTTAAGGCAGAGCTGGAATCAAGGGGTATATATGGTATTGATGGAGTCTTGGCTGACCTGGGAGTTTCATCCCACCAGCTAGATGAGGCAGACAGGGGGTTTTCCTATATGCACGATGCTCGTCTAGATATGAGGATGGACGATAGGGCAAGTATGTCTGCCTGGCAGGTGGTAAATGAGTATTCCCAGGAGGACCTTTATACTATAATCAAGGACTATGGTGAAGAAAAATGGGCAAAAAGGATAGCCGAATTTATAGTCGAGGAAAGGGCTAACCACACTATTGATACAACATTTGACCTAGTTGATGTCATCAAGAAGGCCATACCTAAGGGGGCCAGAATTGATGGGCCTCATCCAGCCAAAAGAACCTTCCAAGCTATCAGGATAGAGGTCAACAACGAGCTAGGCGTAATAAATACAATGATAAGGGATGCTGTCTCCATGATGAACAAGGGGGGGAGGATCTGTATAATAACCTTCCATTCTCTAGAAGATAGGATAGTTAAAAATGAGTTCAGGTACCTCAACAAGGACTGTTTATGTCCTCCTGAACTGCCATTTTGTCAGTGTAATAAGAAAAGTGAGCTGAAGATAATAACTAGGAAGCCGATTTTACCAAGTGATGAAGAGGTAGAATTTAATCCACGATCTAGGAGCTCAAAGTTGAGGGTAGGAGAAAAGAAGTAAACAATAGCTAGGAATAGAGGTGAAAATATGATTAGCTTAAGAGTTGAAGAAGTTGTCCAAGCGACCCAGGGCCAGCTAGTATGTCAGGGCGAGGACAGCGGAGTAATTACCAATATAGTCATAGATAGCAGGCTAGTATGTCCAGGAGCTATGTTTGTCGCTATAGTTGGTGAAAGTATGGACGGACATACATTTTTAGAGTCTGCCCACCAAGAAGGCTGTAAATTTTTCTTGGTAAGTAACGAAAGCTACATCACAGATAGGTTTAAGGACAGCACTGTTATTAAGGTTGATAATACGGAGATAGGACTTGGCTTGTTAGGCAAGTACTATAGGGATAAGTTTGATATACCTTTCGTAGGTATAACTGGTAGTGTAGGAAAGACTACTACCAGGGACATGGTTTATTCTGTTTTAGCTAGCAAGTTTAATACCATAAAAAATGAAAAGAACTACAACAATCAATTTGGGGTACCCCTTACCCTGTTTAGGCTAGAGCCTAGTCACCAGTGTGCGGTGATAGAAATGGGTATGTGTGACTTTGGTGAGATAGAATATTTGGCTAATATAGTTAGGCCTAAGATTGGAATTATAACTAATATAGGAATGTCTCACATAGAACACCTTGGCTCCCAAGAGGGTATCTTCAAGGCAAAGATGGAAATAACATCGGGTTTTGACCGGGCTTCATCACTTATAATAAACGGGGATGATAGATTTTTAAGGGCTGAGCTTGAGAGATATAGAAATAGCAATAAGGACTCATATAAGGTATATTCCTTTGGCATGGAGCTTCAAAATGATTTATGCTGCAAGTCACAGGAAATAATAGACCATGATAAGACTAGGTTTACATGTGGTTTTGAAGGTCAAAGTTATGATTTTACTATACCTTGTCTAGGAGAGCATAATGTAAAAAATGCCATGGCAGCTATCCTAGCAGGTCATATAATGGGTATGACAATGGAAGAGATTTCAAAGGGATTGATGGACTTTGTTGCAACTGAAAATAGGCAGGACATTATCAAGACTGATAGGTTTGTCCTGATAAATGATGTCTATAATGCTAGTCCAGACTCTATGATAGCAGCCCTAAAGGTCTTGAAGCTATACAAGGATAATAGAAGGGTGGCTATACTTGGAGACTGTCTAGAGATGGGACAGTTCGCAGAAGAGGCCCATAGAAAGGTAGGCTACCAGTCTATAGATAAGGCCGATATTATTATAACTACGGGCCAGGCGGCTAGATTTATTGGTGTAGAGGCTATGGAAAGAGGATTTGACCTAAGTAGGGTCTTTCACTTTGAAAGTAAGGATGAACTGATTTGCGCCCTTCCGGAAGTCGTAGATGATGGTGATGTAATCCTCCTAAAAGCATCTAGGGGTATGAAGTTTGAAGATATAGTAGAGGTCTTGAAAGGAGGCTGTCAATGTTAGGTTTTAGAGACTTGGCCATTACAGGTTTATTTTCATTTGTATTGGTGTTAATAATGGGTCCAATAGTTTTACCAGCCCTTCATAGGTTCAAGTTTGGACAGACTGTTAGGGATGATGGTCCCCAGAGTCACTTAAAAAAGAATGGTACACCTACAATGGGAGGTGTTATGATCATAGCAGCAATCCTGCTTGTTACATTAATCAGGGCAGGTGTCAGCAGGGATATTTTAATGGCCCTATTGTGTATGTTTGGGTTTGGTTTAGTAGGATTTTTTGACGATATTGTCAAGATTAAGATGACAAGATCTTTGGGGCTTACACCTATACAAAAGATAATAATACAGGTTGTTTTAGCCTTTGTACTTGCCTTATATAGGTATTGGACTATAGGTACAGGCGACCAGTTTATCATACCATTTATACAGGTGGGCATTAATATCGGTATTTTCTATATACCTCTTATGCTTATAGTAATTATAGGTACAGTAAATGCTGTAAACTTAACCGATGGTCTGGATGGTCTAGCTTCTGGTATTACGGCGATTGTATCTGCATTTTTTGTGGTATTTGCCCTAATTATTGCGCACAACTTTGGTATATCACAGATGGCAGCAGCAACACTTGGTGCCTGCATAGGCTTCTTGTGGTTTAATGTGAATCCAGCCAGAGTATTCATGGGAGATACTGGGTCTATGGCACTTGGTGGTGCAGTTACAGCCTTTGCCTTGTTTACTAACTCTGTCCTAATTATACCAATTGTTGGAGGTATATACTTTGCAGAGGCCCTTTCAGTAATGATCCAGGTTATGTACTTCAAGAAGACTAGGAAGAGAATCTTTAAGATGGCACCATTACACCACCATTATGAACAATGCGGATGGCCAGAAACAAAGGTTGTATTTATATTTTGGCTAGTATCAATAGTCCTTGCCTTAATCGGACTAGTAGCCATGTTTTAATTAAATAATAGATGAAAA
Source organism: Peptostreptococcus sp. (assembly GCF_977045075.1). Classification (NCBI taxonomy): domain Bacteria; kingdom Bacillati; phylum Bacillota; class Clostridia; order Peptostreptococcales; family Peptostreptococcaceae; genus Peptostreptococcus; species Peptostreptococcus sp. The sequence continues at coordinate 18,062 of NZ_CDRRTB010000005.1, forward strand.
TTAGAGCCTAGTTTACTGGGCTCTTAAGATATGATGGGCAATAGCTCACAGACTGACAAAACGAAATGAAGGTGACTATAATGAGTAAGAAAATACTAGTTGTTGGTATGGCAAGGTCAGGGCTGGCAGCAGTCAAGTACCTAGCAAAGAAGGGGCATAGGGTATTTGTTAATGATTCCAAGTCTATAGAAGACCTAGGTCAGGTATTGGATGAATTAAAGGCCTATGAGGACTTAGAATATATTTTGGGACAGGACCCAAGTATAGAAGTTTTAGCCCAGTTGGACCTGGCTGTTGTTTCACCAGGTGTTCCTCTAGATCTAGATTTCTTAGTTCGACTAAGAGAGATGGGCAAGGAGGTCATAAGTGAAATTGAACTAGCCTATAGGGAGGGTCTAGAAAAGGACATAAAATTTATAGCAATTACAGGAACAAATGGAAAGACTACTACTACATCAATAGTAGGTGAAATATGTAAGGAGGCTGGCCTAGATACCTATGTAGTTGGAAATATCGGAAATCCAGCTATTAGTGCTGTTGAAGAGGCTCAGCCAGGTGCAGTTTTGGTGACTGAGCTATCAAGCTTCCAGCTTGAAGCAGTATATGACTTTAGGCCAGAAGTTTCTACAGTTTTAAACCTTACTGAAGACCATATGAACAGGCACCATACTATGGAAAATTATGCTAGGGCCAAGGCTAATATTTTTGCTAAACAGACACCAAAAATGGTGTGTGTTTTGAATTATGATGACCCAATAACAAGGAAAATGGGAACTTCTTGTCCTGCCAGACCGGTATATTTTTCTAGACAGGCTAGACCAAACGGAGGCATCTACCTTGATGACAAAGAGAATATTATAGCTGTCAAGGATGGTGTAGAACTTGAAATAGTAAATGCTGAAGATCTAAGCCTACCAGGTGGTCACAATCTGGAAAACTCTATGGCAGCCATAGGACTTTGCCTTCATTTCGGTATAGATAAGGAAGTTATTAAGAGGGTATTGACTAACTTTAAGGCAGTGGAACACAGGCTAGAATATGTTAATACGGTAAATGGAGTTGTATATGTAAATGACTCCAAGGGTACTAACCCAGACTCTACTATAAAGGCGGTTCAGTCATACAAGACACCTATAATCCTAATCGCTGGTGGCTATGATAAGGGAAGTGATTTTACTGAACTTTTTGATATAGCTGTTAATTATGTTAGGACAGTTCTAGTAATAGGTCAAACAGCTGACCTTATTGCTGATACAGCTTCCAAGGCCGGTATCAAGGAAATATACAAGCTAGAGAGCCTAAAGGACGCAGTTATCAAGGCTAGTAAGCTTGCAAATGAAGACGATGTAGTTCTATTGTCTCCAGCATGTGCTAGTTGGGGAATGTACAAGAATTATGAGGAAAGAGGACAGGAATTTAAGGATATAGTAAACAATATTTTATAGATAAAGGGGAGCATTATGAGACTTATATTGTCAGGTGGTGGAACTGGAGGTCATGTATATCCAGCTATTGCAATTGCCAATAAGATAAAGGAATACCATCCGGATGCAGAGATACTATTTGTAGGTACTAGGGCAGGCATAGAGGCCGAGATAGTTCCGAAGTATGGTTATAAAATAGAATACATTGATGTTCAAGGGTTTAGAAGGAAGATTGACTTCGATAATGTTAAGAGGCTTATCAAGTTCTTAAAGTCCTTGAGTGATTCTAAGAGAATAATTAAGAAATTTAAACCAGACCTAGTTATTGGTACAGGAGGCTATGTAAGTGGTTCGGTGGTTTTAAAGGCTAGTAAGATGGGCATTAAGACCTGTATACATGAACAGAATTCTTTCCCTGGCATGACCAACAAAATGCTATCAAAGAATGTTGACCTAGTTATGACTAGCTTTGAGGATTCACATAAGAGGTTTCCAGACCAGGCACAGTCAAAGCTAACATTTACAGGTAACCCAGTTAGGGATGAAATCCTGAATTCAGATAGGGTTGAATCTAGGAAGAGGTTGGGATTAAGTCAGGATGAAAAAATGCTACTAGTCGCAGGTGGTAGTGGTGGATCTGAGGAGATTAATAATGCCCTTAAAAAGTTGATACCAGCCCTAGTTGAGGGGGGAATTGCCTTCACAATAGCAACTGGTAGAGCTTACTATGATGACTTTATGAAAATCTATGCTAATCTAGACTTTGGACCAAACCAGAAAATACTTCCTTACCTGGATGATATGGCCAACAACCTTGCTGCGGCAGACCTAGTAATAGGATCAGCTGGTGCAATATCAATGGCAGAGATGACAGCAATAGGTATTCCGGCAGTTATAGTTCCGAAGGCCTATACAGCAGAAAATCACCAGGAATATAATGCTAAGAGTCTTGAAAGAGCCGGTGGTGCAGTGTGTATAACTGAAAGGGAATTAAATGAAGACTCCCTATATGACGCAGTTCTTGGCCTTCTTAATGACAAGGTCAAGCTAGAGGAAATGGCTAAGGCAAGTAGGGCCTTTGGTAAAAGGGATGCTATAGACCAGATATATGATAGGATTTCTGCTTTTTTCTAAATTAATTATAGATAAATTGCAAAAAAAGTCAAAAATATGTTGCATAAGTAGGACGATTTGAGATATTATATAATAGATAGAATGTTATTTATTTTAAATAATATAAGATATTTTTTGAGTATTATTTATGAATACAATTTATGAATATAATTACAGATTATTTAATGATATTAAACTATGTTGTGAATGGGGGTTTATAAATGTTAAACTTTGTTGAAGAACAAATCGGTGCTGCCAATATCAAGGTAATAGGTGTAGGTGGCGGTGGAAACAATGCCATAAATGTCATGATTAATTCAGGCGTAAGAGGTGTTGAATTTATCTCACTAAATACTGACAAGCAGGCCTTGGAAGCATCAAAGGCTGAACACGTATTACAAATAGGTGAAAAGTTAACTAAAGGTTTGGGCGCAGGTGCAAACCCAGAAAAAGGAAAGAAGGCTGCAGAGGAATCTGCAGATGAAATAGCTAAGGCAATAGAAGGTGCTGACATGGTGTTCGTAACAGCTGGTATGGGTGGCGGAACTGGTACAGGTGCGGCCCCAGTTGTTGCAAAGATTGCTAAGGAAGCAGGAGCTCTTACAGTTGCTGTAGTAACGAAGCCTTTCTCTTTTGAAGGTAGAGTTAGAATGAATAAGGCTGAAGAAGGTATAATCGAGTTAAAGAAGAATGTAGATACTCTGATAACTATACCAAATGACAAGATTCTTCAGATAATAGAAAAGAGAACTAGTATAACAGATGCCCTTTCTAAGGCAGATGATATATTAAAGCAGGGTATCCAGTCTATATCTGGTCTTATATCAGAGGCTGCCCTTATTAACCTTGACTTTGCTGACGTTGAAGCAGTGATGAAGGACCAGGGACTAGCTCATATGGGTATGGGTACAGCTTCTGGTGAAGATAGGGCCATAGCTGCTGCAAGACAGGCCATAGAATCTCCACTACTAGAAACTACTATAGATGGAGCTAAGGGTGTCCTAATAAACGTAACAGGTGGAACAGACCTAGGTCTATTAGAAGTTAGTGAAGCTACTGATATAATTAGACAGAAGTGTGATCCAGATGCAATGATTATATTTGGTGCTGCTACTAGAGAAGATTTCGGTGATGAAATTGTAATTACAGTAGTTGCAACAGGTCTACAGGATAATTCTGACGATTTGTTCACACCACAGTTGAGAAGAAACAACCCAACACCAGTTACACCAAAGTATAACGAAATACCAAGAGTAACTGAAGGTCAAAATGTTGAAAATATCAAGCCAGCTGAAGAAACTTTCTCAAATAGCTTTGATGATACTGCAACAGCTAGCGATGATGATATGGTTATTCCTACTTTTTTAAGAAGAAAGAAGTAAATAAATCAATAGAAAATTAGGTATGACTCAGCTTTTGTCTGAGTCATATTTTTATAAGGAGGATACTAGTATGATTTGTCCGTATTGCGAATATAAGGAATCTAAGGTACTTGATTCAAGACATATCGATACTTCTTCAATAAGGAGAAGGAGAGAGTGTGAAAGATGCAAAAAGAGATTTACAACCTATGAAAAGATAGAACTTATACCTGTTATGGTCATTAAGAAGGATGGCAGGAGAGAGTCCTTTGATAGAGACAAAATTAAGTATGGCTTGATTAGGTCATGTGAAAAGCTACCTGTATCTGTATCAAAGATTGATGAGTTAGTAGATTCTATAGAGGGTGAAATCAACAAGATGTTCATCAATGAAATAGAGACTACTAAAATTGGTGAAATGGTAATGGATAGGCTTAAGGATGTAGATGAAGTAGCCTACGTAAGGTTTGCATCTGTCTATAGGCAGTTTAAGGACTTGAATACCTTCGTAAACGAATTGGAATCTATTATAAAAGAAAAAAGGGATGATTAGTAGTGAAAATATTGGTAATTGATGATGAAGAACATATACTAGAATTACTAAAATTTAATCTAGAACTATCCGGCTTTGATGTTTGTGTATCTACTGAGGCTAACCAGGCTATTGAACTCATAGGTAAGGAAAAGCCTGATCTTTTGCTCCTAGATTGGATGTTGCCAAAGATTAGTGGTATAGACATATTAAGGAAAATTAGACAAGATGAGAACATATCTGATCTTCCAGTTATAATGCTGACAGCAAAAAATATGGAGGATGATAAAATTCAGGGGCTAAATGTCGGAGCGGATGATTATATAACCAAGCCATTTAGTATCAAGGAACTCATGGCTAGAATTAACACTATTTTAAGGCGCTATAGGATAAGTGACAAATCCCAATCAATAATAGAGGCAGGGAATATAATCCTAAACACAGACCAATATGGGCTGACTGTAGATGGTCGTGCTGTTGACCTAACTCGTAAGGAGTTTGAGTTATTAAAACTTCTTATGGAAAATAGGGGTAAGGTCCTAAAGAGGGATTACCTCTTAGAAAAGGTGTGGGGCTATGAATTTTATGGCGAGACCAGGACTGTAGATGTGCATATAAGGCGCCTTAGGAAGAAACTAGGTCTGGATGAGACCAGTGAAAATGGTATAGATACCATCAGAGGCCTTGGTTATAAAATGAAATAAAGAGGCTGAGGATAGTAAACGGTGTTTATTATCCTTAATTTTTGGAGGTTATTATGGACAGGATTATGTATATTTTAGTAGTTACAATGCTAATATCCTGGTTGATATTAATCCTATATTGGAGATATGTCCAGGCTTTTAAGGATTTTATGAAAGACCTGAATAGGATATCCTATAGGATTCAAAAAAAGGATTTTTCTGTTAGGGTTAGAAAGAGTAATAACACTGAGGTTATGGCATTTGTCAATAACTTTAACTCAACCCTTTCCTCATTGGACAAGTCATTTTATGACCTAGCCAAGAAGAATAGGCAGTTGGACGCCATAATAAAGTCAGTTTCAAATGGCATAATAGTAATAGATATAAATAATAGGGTCTACCTGATAAACTCAGTGGCTAGAGAGTACATTGATTATGAGGCTAGTGGTAGGCTTGAGGGCATGCCAATATCAAGCATAGTAAAAAATGAGGCCTTACTCGACTTTATTGTATATAATGTTGGAATGAACACCAGTGTTTCAAAGGAAATAAGGTCTTCGAAAGGAAGGACCTTCAAGGTAAAGATAGACCCGGTCAAGATGCATCTTGAAAAGGACCTAGTAATATCATCTGTAATAAATATTGAGGATATCAGTGAGAGGATAAGGCTTGAAAATATAAGGAGAGACTTTGCAGCGAATGTTAGCCATGAGCTTAAGACCCCCCTTACATCGATCCAGGGATTTATTGAAACACTCAAAGTGAATGATGAGACCATAGATCCTGCTACAAGAAAGAGGTTTTTGAATATTATAGACAATGAATCTTCAAGACTCAGGATATTAATTAATGATATTCTCATGCTATCATCAATAGAAGGAGACATAGACTTAAGTTTGGAGAAAGTTGACCTAAGGGAGGAAAATCAAAAGATGTTGGACCTCTTTGAGGATAAACTGTCCAAGAAAGAGGTAGAAATATCCTTTGACTATAATGGCCTTGAATCAATATACACACATAGGGAGTACTATAAGGAGCTAATGATAAACCTAATATCAAATGCCATAAAATACAATAAGCCAGGTGGTTATGTGAAGGTTATGTTTTTTGAAGACCAGGATAATTACAGGATATGGGTTAAAGATAATGGTATTGGCATAGGTCAAGAGGAACAGGAAAGAATATTTGAAAGGTTTTATAGGGTGACAAAGTCCAGGAATAAGGAAGTTGATGGGACTGGACTGGGTCTTGCTATAGTCAAGCATATAATCCTATCCCTGGGGGGAGATATAGGGCTTGAATCAGTCCTTGGTCAAGGATCAATATTCAAGATTAGCCTACCGAAAAAGCAATAATTTATTCAGTAGATTAATTTTATTGTAAATTTCAAGCAAAATCGGTTATAATGTTTAGATGGCTGTGATAAAATAATATTATTAGGCAAAAATATAATGATAAGTTTAATAGAAAGATTTTGATAATAAGTTTATAGAAAAGGAAGTGATATTTTGAATAGTGATAATAGACCAATAGTTGCTGTTGTAGGAAGGCCAAATGTAGGTAAGTCTACAATCTTTAATAAGTTAACGGGAACTAAAATATCTATAGTTGAAGACACACCAGGTGTTACCAGGGATAGGATATTTGGTGAGGTAGAGTGGTTAAATAAGTATTTTACAATTATAGATACTGGTGGTATAGAGCCAGAAAGTGATGATATAATTCTTTCGCAGATGAGAAACCAAGCCATGCTAGCGGTAGATATGGCTCATGTCATCTTGTTTGTAGTAGATGGCAAGAGTGGTTTGACAGCTGCAGACAAGGAAGTGGCAGATATATTAAGGAGGACTAAAAAACCAGTTCTTTTGGTAGTAAACAAGATAGATTCAAAGAGCCAGTTTGACAATATCTATGATTTTTATGAGCTAGGCCTAGGTAATCCTATCGCTATTTCCGGAGCCAATAGCATGGGACTTGGTGACCTTTTAGACGAGGCCGTTGAAAACTTCCCAGAAGGTATGAATATGGAATATGATGAAGATGTAATTAGGGTGGCCATCACTGGTAAGCCTAATGCAGGTAAGTCTTCTATACTTAATAATATACTTGGAGAAGAAAGGGTAATTGTGTCACCTATAGCGGGTACTACTAGGGATGCAATAGATACCTATTTCGAAAAGGATGAAAATAAGTTTCTTCTTATTGATACAGCAGGTATCAGGAGAAGGAGTAAGGTGTATGAAAATGTTGAGCGTTTCTCAGTAATCAGGTCTATGAGTGCAGTTGATAGGGCAGATGTAGTCCTAATAGTGATAGATGCTACTGAGGGGGTTACTGAACAGGATACAAAGATAGCAGGTATAGCCCATGATGAAGGTAAAGCCTGTATATTCGTCGTAAATAAGTGGGACCTAATAGAAAAGGATAATAAGACTATGGGTAATTTCAGGATGAGTGTTAGGGAGAAATTCCCATTTATGACATATGCCCCTATTCTATTTGTGTCTGCAGTTAGCAATCAGAGAATTGGAAAGATACTTGAGACAGTTGTTGAGGTATCTGCTGAACAGAATAAGAGGGTTACTACTTCTGTATTGAACCAGGTTATTGGTGAGGCCATAATGCTTAACCAGCCTCCATCTGACAAGGGCAGAAGGCTAAAGATATACTATGGAACTCAGACTGGAGTTAAACCTCCAACATTTAACCTATTTATAAATGATAAGGAGTTGACTCACTTTTCATATACTAGGTACCTAGAAAATAGGTTGAGGGAGAACTTTGGCTTTGAGGGGACATCGATAAAGATAGAATACAGCCAAAAGAAGAAAAAATAAGGGGGCTTTATTATGCTTGTATATTTATTAGTAGTTGTAATTTCCTACTTTATGGGCACCATTTCGTGTGCCTACTTAATAAGTAAATATATATTCTCGAAAGATATAAGACAGTATGGATCTAAAAATCCAGGCACAACTAATATGTTGAGGACCTTTGGCAAGAAAGCTGGTGCCGTTACTCTTGTAGGTGACTATTTAAAGGGTACAATAGCTGTTTTGATATCAAGCTTTTTGGCAAAGAAATTAGGGGCTGACCCTGACCTAGCCAAGTATATATCTGCACTTGCTGTAGTATGTGGTCATAACTGGTCTGTATTTATGAGATTTAGGGGTGGTAAGGGAGTAGCTACCAGCTATGGTGCCATGTTAGCTATTTCTCCTCTTATGACCCTTGCCAGTATGGTATTTTATATAATAATACTCCTAGTGACAAGGTATGTATCAATAGCTTCTATGCTTGGTGTATGCCTATTCCCGATTTTGATGCTGATGACAGATGATATGTCTGGCCTTTGGCTTGGTATTCTACTTTCAGTATCGGTTGTATATAAGCATAGGGAGAATATTAGAAAACTATTAAATGGAAGGGAAAACAGGCTTGGGACTAAGACGAGATAGTGGGTGTCTAGGCATAAATAGACAGTAAATAGACTATAAAATTCATTAGTGTATTAACTACAAAATACATTATTTTCATAATTCTTGGAGGATACTATGAGTAAAGTTTGTGTATTGGGAGCAGGCAGCTGGGGCACAGCACTTGCATCTGTGTTAGATGAAAATGGACATGAAGTTTTGATTTGGGCCAGAAGGCAGGACCAGGTTGATGAAATAAATAATAAAAATACAAATGAAAAGTACCTACCTGGAGTGAAGCTATCGAAAACTCTTAGGGCTTCTAGTAATATTGATCAGGTGGTCGATGGGGCAGAGTTCATAGTTCTTGGTGTACCGTCCCAGCAGATTAGGTCTGTTTGTAGTGATATAGCAGACAAGATAGGGCCAGACCAGGTATTGGTAAATGTAGCAAAGGGTATAGAAAAAAATACCAGCAAGAGGCTGTCACAGGTATGCTCTGAGGTATTACCACAAAATCCCTATTGTATGTTATCTGGACCATCACACGCCGAAGAGGTTTCAAGAAAGATGCCAACAACACTAGTCGCTGCTTCAGAAAATCTTGATATATCACAAGGGGTACAAGACCTATTTATGAATGAGTATTTAAGAGTCTATACAAATACTGATATGGTGGGTGTTGAGTTAGGTGGTACTACCAAGAATATTATTGCTTTTGGGGCAGGTATCCTAGATGGTATGGGTTATGGTGATAATTCAAAGGCAGCCCTTATGACTAGGGGTATAGCTGAAATTTCTAGATTTGGTGTAGCCTTAGGAGCAGATATATCTACCTTCTCAGGCTTGTCAGGCATAGGAGACTTGATTGTTACCTGTACAAGTATGCACTCTAGAAATAGGAGGGCTGGGATCCTAATAGGTCAGGGCTATAGCATTGAGGAAACTCAAAAAAAGATAGAAATGGTTGTTGAGGGTATTACAGCTACTGAAGCTGTATACAAGATAGCTAAAGAATTGAATGTTGAAATGCCGATTACTGAGTGTATATACAAGGTGGTCGAAGGTCAAATTGATCCAAAGACGGCTGTCAAGGAACTAATGACAAGAAATAAAAAATATGAAAATGAATCAATTTTTAAATTATAGATGAACAAAAGTATACAAATATAAGCTACATTATGCTATAATGGAATATATATGTGTATTCTTAATTGATTAAAGTAGGTGATATGATGAGCGATATTTCGGTTAGAATTGACCAGGTAAAGTCAAGCATACGACAAGCATCAACTAAGGCCAATAGGAATCCAGAAGATATTTTACTTCTTGGTGTCACTAAGACTGTTGATGTAGATGTAATTGAAGAGGCTCTTGAATGTGGGATTACAGATGTTGGTGAAAATAAGCCCCAGGAATTACAACGTAAGTATGGACTGATTGGGAATAGAGCCAAATGGCACCAAATTGGTACACTTCAGACCAACAAGGTCAAGTACATAATAGACAAGGTCGACTTGATTCATTCTTTGGATAGGATGGGCCTGGCAGAAGAAATTAATAAGAGGGCAGAAAGTATCGATAGGGATATTAAGTGTCTAGTTCAGGTAAATGTATCTAAGGAAGAAAGCAAGCATGGTATTTATGTAGAAGACCTTGAGAACTTTGTTAGAGAATGTGCTGATAAATTTGATAGAATAAAGATTGTTGGTTTGATGACAATGGCCCCAGATTCAGATGATGAAGCTGAAGTCAGGTCTGTTTTTAGGGGTCTTAAGGAGGCCTTTGAAAACATCAAGGCTATGTCTATTGAGGGTGTAGAAATGAAGGAACTTTCAATGGGTATGAGCGGTGATTATCAGATCGCTATAGAAGAGGGTTCAACAATAGTAAGAGTTGGAACATCTATATTTGGAAAGAGAAATTATAATATTTAAAATAAAGACACGCTGTTTAGGAGGTATAATATGGCTGGAATTAAGGATAAAATGGGTAAGTTAAAGAATTGGATGATTGTTGATGGAGACAATGCCAATGATGATTACGATGCATACGATGAATATGAAGATGATGTATACGAAGATGATGTATATGATGACTACGAAGATGAAGATGAACTAGAAGATTCTTACAATAGTCCACTAGGTTCTAGGGTAGATTATCAGGCTCATAACCAGATGAAGGTTGTAATAGTTGAGCCTAAGGTATATGATGATGCTGCTACAATTGCAGACCACTTAAGATTAAGAAAGACTGTAATAGTAAATCTCGAAGCCTTGACTCAGCAGAATACAAAGAAGTCTATATTTGACTTCATGAATGGTGCAGTGTATGTGCTTGATGGAAGCATCCAGCGTGTTTCTAAGTCAATATTCATACTAGCTCCTAAGAATGTAGATGTAGATGCAAGTATAAAAAAGGAATTAGAGAGTAAGGCAATCTTTCCTTGGCAGAATAAGTAATTAGGTGCCTATAATGGAAGTTTTAAAAATTGCTTTGGTTCGTCTAATCGATATAATTGTTTGGATTATTATAGCAAAGTCTATTATGTCATGGTTCCCAGGAGCGCAGGATAGTAGACTTTATGCTCTTTTAGATGATTTTACAGAGCCTGTTGAAGCACCTATGAGGAAGCTATTAAGCAGGTTTAATACTGGTCCGATTGATATATCGCCTATGTTGGCAATAATCTTCCTGTGGGTTTTAAGCAGATTGATATATGCTTATCTATAACGGGATGATGGTATGGACAAGTTAAAGGTAACAAGTCACATCAAGGATGATGACTTAAAAATAAAAATGTATAAGATAGTTGATATTTGTAATAGCGTTTCAAACTCTTATAGCCTTAGGAATACTGAATTCCTAAATCCCTATGAAATAAGGAATGCTATTTCTATTATAAACTATGATAAAGACCTAGAATATACTATTGAGGGTGGATATGATGATGCTGAAAGGGCAGTTATTTTTATTTATCCTGACTACTATTTCCTAGAAGAAGGAGACTTAAACCTGACCTACCTAGAGGTAAGGGGGTCTTTTAAGTTCACCACAGTATCTCACAGGGACTACTTAGGATCCCTAATGTCACTTGGCATTAAGCGTGAGAAGATAGGAGACATACTGGTACATGATGATTATTGCCAGATGGTAGTCCACAATGATATTGCAGATTTTATCATATATAACTACAATAGGATCAAGAACAATAAGGTAAGTGTGACAGAAATAGACAAGTCAGATCTTAAGCCACCGAAAAAGTCTTATGATGACAAGGTATTTAGCATATCTTCCCTAAGACTGGATTCTGTTATAGCAGGAGCATTTAACTTATCGAGACAAGAGGCCTCGAAATTGATAAATGCCGACCTTGTCCAGGTTAATTATGAGCCCACCAACAATGTCTCAAAAAGTGTTGAAGAGGGATCTATTATCTCTGTAAGAAAGAAGGGAAAGTTCATTTTCGACAAGGTATTAGGAATGTCCAAGAAGGATAAGTTTAGAGTGAAAATTAATAAATTTGTATAGGAAGTGATAAAATGATAGCGCCAGAACTAATAGAAAGTAAAGAATTTAAAAAGGGATTTAGAGGTTATAACGAAGAAGAAGTAGATGTATTCCTAGACCAAATCAAGGAAGACTATGAAGCTGTAATAAAGGAAAATGAGTCTCTAAAGGAAAAACTAGAAATGTATAAGGACCAGGTTGGCAAGTACTCTAGCATAGAAGAGACCCTAAAGGAAACTCTGATAACTGCCCAGAGTGCAGCGGAAGATACTACTAATTCTGCCAACAAGAAGGCTAGAATCATAGTTCAGGAAGCCGAGCTACAGGCTAAGCAGCTAATAGATAGGGCCAACAATAAGGTTGTAGAAATTAGAAATGAATACGAAGGCCTTGTTAAGGAATTTAAGGTATTTAGGATAAAATTCAAGTCACTATTGGAAGATGAAATGCAAAATGTTGATCAGATATTTAGTGGCATAGGCAATGAAAAGGAAGAATTCAACCAGGCGGTTAATGGGCCTGTTGACCTAGATATTACTGGTACTATGAGAATGGCTGTCCTAGAAGATGTTCAAGAACAGGAAGATAAGACTCTAAGTATTGAAACCGCAGAGTTAGAGGTTGAAGACCAGACTTCAAATGAAAATTTAAGTGGAGATCCTGAGGATATATTTAAAATAAAGTAAGCCAAAATTGCAATATCTATTTGTACACTTTTAAATATAGCTTAAAATAAAAAAGGAGATAATTTTATGAACAAAAAGAAAATTAACACTATTGTTGGTTCAATTGGAGCATTTATTGGGGTTTTCGTGTTTTTAACCTATATTCCTCAAATTATCGCTAATTTAGGAGGAGAAAAAGCTCTGCCTTGGCAACCGCTCACAGCTACAATTTCTTGTCTAATTTGGGTTATTTATGGATGGACTAAAGAACCTAAAAAAGATTTCATCCTTATTGTTCCAAATTTAGCTGGTGTAATATTAGGATTTTTAACTTTTATTACAGCTTTATAAATTTTTATTTATAATAAGTTGTAAAATTAAATGCGACATCTTAAATAATTAAAAACTCATACTAACTTCGTGTAAAATGTTAATAACGATAAAAATACACACACGGAGGTTAGTATGAGCTATAAACATATTACACTAAATGATAGAAATAAGATAGAGGTATTAAAACAAGAGGGCTATTCTTCTAGAAGAATAGCGAAAATTTTAGGCTTTCATCACTCTACTATTTCTAGAGAATTGAAAAGATGCAACAACATTTATTCTGCTGTTGAGGCAAATAAAGATAAAGATATCAAATTATTACAAAAAGGCAGAAAGAGCAAAGACTACTTGGCTACTTTTATTGAAATGAAATCAAGGTTCTATGTGGCATTACCAATGAAAGATAGGAGTAATGAGTCCGTGCTTGAAGCCATGAAAAAATTAATAAAACCTCTACCAAAATCAGCTTTAAAAAGCTTTACATACGATAGAGGAAAAGAATTCGATTGTTACAAAGAAATTAAGGATATTGGAATAGACTTCTATTTTGCAGATCCATATTCAGCATGCCAAAGAGGAAGTAATGAAAATTCAAATGGATTATTGAGGGAATATTATCCGAAGAATACAGATTTAGCTAAAAATGGACTGGAAGAGTTAATTAAAAATATAATGGAGCTTAATAACAGACCTAGGAAATGTCTAAATATTTTAACTTTATTTGATGTCTTTATGCACGAACTTAGTTTACTCTAAGTGTCGTAATATTATTTGCAATTCATCAAAATAATAAAAATATATTCAAAGAATAACGTTTTTATTGGAATTTTTAAATAATTCTAATAAAAAGATATTGACTAATAGGTTTTTATGCAATATAATCAATAACATAGAATTTAAAGATAGCTTTGACGAAGAGAGTAGTTCATGATTTCTTTTAAGCGAGTCGGGTATGGTGTGAGCCGATATATGAATGACTGAATGAAGATCACTTCCGAGCTGGATACTGAAAAGCCATGGCTGATTAAGTTGACCGGGTGGTTCCGATATTGACCGAGAGTGTCTGGGTTTTCCCAGGAACTAGGGTGGTAACGCGATTTGACTCGTCCCTTGATTGACCAAGGTGATGAGTTTTTTTTATTCGTTAAACTATCTAGCAGATAAGGAAAGGAGAAATATAAATATGGAAAATAAGACTGTATTTAAGAAACTGCATGAAGGCTCAATTGCCCAAGCAGAAGAGCTAACGTTAAAGCGTTGGCAGGAAGATAATATATTAGAAAAGGTGTTGGAAAAGGGTAAAAATGACCCGACTTATGTATTCTTTGAAGGACCACCAACAGCTAATGGTAATCCAGGTATTCACCACGTAATCTCAAGAACACTTAAGGATTGGGTTTGCCGTTATAAGACAATGAGTGGTTACAAGGTGCCTAGAAAGGCTGGTTGGGATACTCATGGTCTACCAGTTGAGCTACAGGTAGAAAAGGAATTAGGTCTTTCAGATAAGAAGGCTATAGAAGACTATGGTATAGAAGAATTCTGTAGTAAGTGTAGGGACTCTGTATTTACTTATGAAAAAGAATGGAGAAAGATGTCTGAAAGAATGGCATATGCTATAGACTTAGACGATCCTTATATTACTCTTGACAATGACTATATAGAATCTCTATGGTGGATCCTAGACAAGTTCAACAAGGAAGGCCTACTTTATGAAGGACACAAGATCTTACCATATTGTCCAAGATGTGGAACAGGTCTTGCATCTCATGAGGTTGCCCAGGGTTATAAGGAAATAAAGTCAAATACCCTAGTTGCTAAGTTTAAGAAGAAGGGTACAGAAAATGAATACTTCCTTGCATGGACGACTACTCCATGGACACTACCATCAAATGTAGCCCTAACAGTTAACCCCGATGTTGACTATGTGAAGGTTGAGGTAGATAATGAGGTATACTATCTTGCTGAAGCCCTATTGGAAAAGCACCTAGGTGACAAGGAATACAAGGTCCTAGAAACTCTAAAGGGTAAGGACTTAGAATATCAGGAGTATGAGCAGTTAATGCCTTTTGTTGAAGTTGAAGGCAAGGCCTTCTTTGTAACTTGTGCCGACTATGTAACTACTACTGATGGTACAGGTATAGTACATACAGCACCAGCTTTTGGTGAAGATGACTATAACTTAGGTAGGGCATATGAATTAGCATTTGTTCAGCCAGTTGATAGTGAAGGTAAGTTTACAACGACTCCATGGAAGGGCAAATTCGTAATGGAAGAAGGTCTAGATGTTGAAATAATCAAGTGGTTAGCTGCTGAAAATAAGCTATTCTCCAAGTTAAAGGTAGAACATAACTATCCTCATTGCTGGAGATGCTCTACACCACTTGTATACTATGCTAATCCAGGCTGGTACTTGGAAATGACTAAGCTAAAGGATAAGCTAATAGAAAACAATAACGGTGTAAACTGGTTCCCAGAATTCGTTGGTGAAGGTAGATTTGGTAACTGGCTTGAAGAACTAAAGGATTGGGCTATTTCTAGAACTAGGTATTGGGGTACACCACTACCAGTTTGGAAGTGTGAATGTGGCTGCAAGACTACAGTAGGCTCAAGAGAAGAATTAGCTAAGTTGGCTGTAGAAGATGTAGACCCAAAGACTATTGAGCTACACAGACCATACATAGATGAAGTTCATCTTAAGTGCCCAGATTGTGGTGGAACAATGACAAGGGTAACAGAGGTAATCGACTGTTGGTTTGACTCAGGAGCAATGCCTTTTGCCCAGTGGCATTACCCATTTGAAAACAAGGAAAACTTTGACGAACTATTCCCAGCTGACTATATCTGTGAAGGTATAGACCAGACTAGAGGTTGGTTCTACTCCTTACTAGCTGTATCTACATTTGTGACTGGTAAGTCCCCATACAAGAATGTTCTAGTTACAGACCTAGTATTGGACAAGAACGGTAAGAAGATGTCAAAGTCTAAGGGTAACACAATCAATCCATTTGAAATGTTTGACAAGTATGGAGCAGATGCCTTGAGATGGTACCTACTATATGTATCACCACCATGGACTCCATTGAGATTTGACGAAGATGGTCTAAAGGAAATCATGTCAAAGTTTATAGGAACACTGAAGAATACTTATAACTTCTTTACCCTATATGCAAATACTGATGGATTAAATCCAAATGACTTCTTTGTAGATTATAAGGATAGACCGGAGCTAGATAGATGGATCCTATCTAAGTTCAACAACCTAAAGAAGGAAATAGAAGAGAACCTAGAGATATTTGAAGTTAATAAGTCAATCAGAAGAATGACAGAATTCCTAAATGATGACCTATCTAACTGGTATATCAGAAGGTCTAGAAGAAGATTCTGGGGAACAGACTTAACTGAAGACAAAAAGTCAGTCTACAATACAACATATGAAGTATTAAGAGACTTCTGTAAGATGATAGCACCATTCTCACCATACCTATCAGAAGAAATGTATAGGAACCTAACTGGCGAGTACTCAGTTCACTGTGCTGATTATCCAAGATGTGATGATAGTCTTGTAGATCCAGCTCTTGAAGAAAAGATGGACTTGGCTAGAGATCTTGTGACTCTAGGTAGAGCCGCTAGAGAAAATGCTAAGATAAAGGTAAGGCAGCCAATCGCTGAGGTCCTTGTAGATGGTAAGTATGAAGCTACTCTAGGAGATCTTGTTGAAATCATAAGAGAAGAGCTAAATGTTAAGCAGGTTAAGTTTGCCAAGGAATTAGGTGAATTTATGAACTTTAACCTAAAGCCAAACTTCAAGGTACTAGGACCAGTTCTTGGTAAGAATATAAATGCATTTGGTAAGGTATTAGATGGCCTAAATGCTCATGAGGTAGTTGCCAAGGTGGAGTCTGGTCAAAAGGTAAGAGTCGATGTTGAAGGGCAGGAATTTGAATTTGGCAAGGATGATATCCTAATAAATATAGATTCTAAGCCAGGCTTCAACGTTTCTATGGAAAACAACCTATTCGTGATCCTAGAAACTAACCTAAGTCCAGAGCTTATAAGTGAAGGCTTTGCTAGGGAGTTTGTATCAAAGGTACAGCAACTTAGAAAGTCAAATGGATTCGAAGTATTGGATAATATCAAGGTATACTTTGATGGAGATAGTGATATAGCAAATGCTGTTGCTGACTTTGAGGACTACATCAAGACAGAAACATTAGCCATTGAAGTAGTAAGGGTTGAAGATCCAAGCCTAGAAAAGCAGAACTTAAATGACCACGAAACTGGTATAAAGGTTGAAAGAGTTTAATAAATACTAAATATAGTCTACTAGGCCCTCTTTGAAGGGTCTAGTAGTCATTTAAAGGAAGAGAATATAGCTATGTTTAAGGATAAAGTTGAAACTATAATAGCTAGTGATGAGAGCGAACTAAGAAAGCTACAGCTAGTAATATTAGAAATAATGAAGGTCATAGACCAGATTTGCCAGGACAATAATATAGACTACTGGATAGATGCAGGAACCCTACTTGGTGCAAAGAGGCATGGTGGCTTTATACCATGGGATGATGACTGTGATATTTGTATGATGAGGAAGGACTACAATAGATTTATAGGTCTCATCAAGGACCAGCTACCAGAGGGTCTTATCTATGAAAATAAGGATTGTAAGGACTGGTCACAGAAGGATGTTGACATACAACCATCCTTTCTAAAAATATTTTATCTAGGTCATTTTTCTGGCTTTGAGAGGGCTTCTGGCTTACCATGTCTTGGAACCTTTGTGGATATATTTCCTATGGACCCTATGAACGATAAACTTATAGATTCGAAGATTGGTAAATTTATGCACAAGATATCTTTTTTCCGAAAGTCTAAGCCAAGGAAGCTAAGAGACTATATTAAGATACTCCTACAAAATTCGGGTCTAGAGGAAAGGTGGATTAACAAGTGTGCCAAACTTGAGGACAAGGGTGATGCTCCATATATTGTTTACGGAGTAGATACACCATTTATGACCAGGGAGTTTTTAAAAAAGAAGGACCAGATTTTCCCCCTTTCAAGTATTGAATTTGAGGGGTGTCAGCTAAAGGCACCTAGGGACGTTCATGCCTACTTAGAAGATCTTTATGGAGACTATATGGAGATACCACCAGAAGAGGAGAGGGTTCCCCATATTTTAGATCTGAAGATATAAATAAATATACAATAAATAAATATATTGAAAAAAGTATGGTTGTAAAAAATAAAATTGGATATACAAATAACGTAAATGATAGAAAAAATATTAAATCCACAAGGCTACTATAAGATATTTTTTTAAAATTATTTTGAGATTTTTTATTGTTCAATTAATGTAAAAAACAGAAAAAATAGTTTGACTTTAAAAAATAAAAATGATATAAACTAGGGTGAGTATTTATATGGATTTATTATTTTGAATAACTATTAAAATTCAAGCGTGAATTGCAATAATAAGTTGAACATTGATAACTAAAAATCCATATCACGAAGCTGTCTGTCGATATATAAGGTCAAGCTCATCTTCGAATACTTCATCCGGTGTACGATAATTCAGTATTTTACGTGGCAAGCTGTTACACAATACTTCTATGTCAGCAATATAGTTTACATCAAAGTCACTGATACGTTTACCCTTCGGTATAAATTTTCGTATAATACCATTATGACGTTCATTAGTTCCTTTTTCGCATGACGTATATGGATGTGTATAGAAAACAAGCGTATCGGCTAATTCTTCAAGTTCAGATAACCTTGAAAACTCAGAACCATTGTCTGTCGTGATTGTCTTGAACACTTGACTGAAATGCTCGCTATATATTTCCTGAAGAGTTTGAAAGGCTTCCATCACAGAGTCTGCATGACGATTCTTGATTGGTAACATCCAGTATTCGCGGCTTTTATGTTCAACAAGGGTGAGAAGCACTTGGTCATTTCCAGATTTTTGTCCAACCACTAAATCTGCTTCCCAGTGGCCAAACTCTTGACGGTTTTCAACTTCTTTTGGACGTTCTTCAATACTACGACCAAGCTTTTTCTTGTTTTTGCGTATGCGATGAGCTTTGCTATTTCTTTTTAGTTTCTCTGGAAGATTATGGTTATGTGTACCCATCAGACCAAGGTCAACGTAACAATACAGTGTTTCGGTGCATACAAGCTCACAAGGGGCAAATTCGCTACTTTGCAGGGCTCTTCCGACACAAGCATCTAAAGACCACTTACCCTCTTTGATATGTGAGTCTACATAGGCAAGGAAAGCTGCCTTTTCTAGGTTATCTAGGTGTCTGCCGCAGGCAAGACGATTCTGCTGGTATGTAGCTCGTCCTACCTTTGCCTTGTAACGCTTAACATTACCTCTATACAAGGAGATAGTACCTCTGCGTATCTCATTGCGGACAGTGTTTGGAGCACAGCCGATTTCTTTAGCGATTTTGTTGGCTGACCATCCATCTTTCAAGCGAATCTGAATCAAAACTCGTTCATCATAAGAAAGATGTTTCCCTTTTTCGTGTTTGGTTGTGGTAAAATATACATGATCCATAGTTATAACTCCTTTGGTTTATTGTTTATTTAACACCTACATTCTACCACAGAAGTATAGCTATGTATTTTTTATTTAAATGTTCAACTTGATTATACAATCAATCATTGATTTTTTTTTATTTAATCAATTTTGTTAACCACTTTACTTAAAATCAAGATTTTTCCCGTCTAGAGATTCAAATTATGGTGAAGGTATTTATATTAAAAGTAATAGTGAATGTCGATGTATTAGATGCAAAAAATTAATTATTAACATCTTAAGTACAAATATTTTAAAACAAGACAAATATAGGACAGTGGGTGCAATATAAATCTTAAACTTAAAAAGTAACTGAAATAGCAATTTAAATTCATGTAAGTCATAATTGGGATATTTTCAGAAATTTTCCACGTGTTGAAAATAATTAAAGAAATTTATAAATACTTGCCTTCGAAAGCAAAATATGCTACAATTGAAAAGAAAAATGGCATTAATAAATATAGGGAGGAGTACAAGCATGAAAAATATATTTTTTGACTCTATAAAACGTTTTTCCATCCGGAAGTACACTATCGGGGTCGCTTCTGTGTTGTTATCAACACTGGTATTTGTGGAAGGAAACGTTTATGCAGAGGAAGTGAAGAATAAAACAGATTCACAAACTTTAGTTGTCGCACAAGAGAATCAAGGCGAGAGACACAAGGAATCTGGCCTTGAATCAAATGGAGTCGTAGCACCAACTAGCAGTAGTGATACATCAGCTGAATCAGTTTCACAACCTTCGCAAGCTAGTACCGAAGGTTCTGTACGTGTGACTAAAAAGGAAAAAACTGAGGCACAACCTACAACTAGATCAAGACGATCTAAAAGAGAACTACCTTCGTCAGGTGGTACAACAACTTATGTAAAAACAGGTGATACGATTACCGTACAAAATCCAGACGTTGAAGTAAATTTCCCAAATGGTAATGGATTGTATGCTCCAGTAGAAACTATCATTCGCATGAATATGCCTGATAGTTTAACCATCAATCGCAATGATAAACTGGTAGTTGATATCCCGGATGCTATGAGAATCCCCACAAGTTTGCACTATGATGTGTATGGACCAAATGGTCAAGTTATCGGTAATGCGTTTTTGGATTCAGTCAATAACAAAGTGATCACAACTTTTACAGATTACTTTGAGAAAAATAATCTCGGAAAAAATTATACGTTAAACCTTAGTACAGGTTGGAAAGCAACGGTTAAGCCGAATGTTCCAATGGAATTAGATTTCAGTGGACGTAAGATTACTGTAACAGTAGGTCCCGAGAATGCTCCAACACCAGCAGCAAAATCAAAGGTTGAGAAATACGGAGAAGCAGTAACAGGACATCCCGAATTAATCAAATGGACCATCCGTCTAAATGCAGGAAGTCTAGTAGCTCCACAGGTTTTAAATAACTACCAATTGATTGATAGTATTCCAGATGATCAAGAATTGGTTCAAGATGGTGATGCAGTTTTAACAGAGTTTGATAATCAAACAAAAGCAACATGGCGAGCAGGGCATGCAACACCAATTCCTGATGACCATGTGGATTTGTGGAATGGAAAAGCTCTCAGAGCCGAAAAGGTTCAGTCGATTTCACCGTGGGTGTCTAAAGGAAATGCAATTCAATTATTAGAGAATATCAAGACAAGTTCGTCTGGTTTTTCATTCAAGATAGCACAACTGAACGAAATGATTTACGTCCGTTATATGACTAGATTGAAGAATGTTTCAGCAAACAGTACACTTGAAGAATTGCAACAAAAACACGGGAATGATATTAAAATAACTTATAACAAAGGAGAAGAGTATAGTTACCAAGCAACTTTTGCCTTTAAGGCAGGAGGATCTGGCTCAGCGACAAAAGCAAAAAAACCAGCGAGGGTCGATTTATCATTCACGAAACAACTGGAAGGAAGAGATTTAAAACGTGACGAATTCACTTTTAATTTGATTGACGACAGTACAGGTAAGGTTGTTGACACTCAAAAAAATGATAGTTTGGGTAATATTACTTTTAATCCACTCTTGTTTAACTCTGTAGGAACCTATCATTATACAGTTGAGGAAGTCACTGGTTCAGAAGTTGGTATGACCTATGATCCAATGAAAGCTAACGTGACAATCACGGTAAATGCTAACGGAGATTCATACATCGCTCAAACGACTATGCCAGCAGATACAGAGTTCAACAACACTTTCAGATCATCTCCAGTTAAGGTAAATCTTGAGTTCAATAAGTCTCTCTCAAATGGAACATTGAATGCCGGTGACTTTAGCTTCACATTGACTGGTGATAATAATGTAAACGAAACTGTTACTAACAAGGCTGATGGGAAAGTCAACTTCAGTGAATTGTCATTCGATAAAGTTGGTGTTTACAACTACACTGTTAAAGAAGTGAAGGGTAACAAACCTGATGTAGACTACGACGAAATGACTGTTGCAGTTAAAGTAACAGTTATAAAGGATGAGGATTCAGGTCTCTTGGTAGCTAAGACTGAAATGACTTCAACAGGTGGAGAAGCAACTAGTACTGATGATACAACTTTTAACAACCACGTTGTAGCTCCAGTTAAGACTCGTTTCGACTTCAGCAAAGCTCTTGCGGGTCGTGAGTTGAAAGCTGGCGAATTCAGCTTTGTATTGAAAGATTCAACTGGTAAAGTTCTTCAAACTAAGACCAATACTAAAGAAGGTGTTGTAGCCTTTGATGATTTGACTTTTGACAATACACAAGTTGGTACTCACAAGTATACTGTAGAAGAAGTTATTCCAGAAACAAAAGAAGCAGGAATGACTTATGACACCATGAAGGCTAATGTGACAGTTACTGTTACGAAATCAGGTCATGCACTTACTGCTGTAGCAGCACTTCCAATAGATACAGAGTTCAACAATACCTTCAAATCATCTCCAGTTAAGGTGAATCTTGAATTCAATAAGTCACTCTCAAATGGAACATTGAATGCCGGTGACTTTAGCTTCACATTGACTGGTGATAATAATGTAAATGAAACCGTTACTAACAAGGCTGATGGGAAAGTTAATTTCAGTGAATTGTCATTCGATAAAGTTGGTGTTTACAACTATACTGTTAAAGAAGTGAAGGGTAACAAACCTGATGTAGACTACGACGAAATGACTGTTGCAGTTAAAGTAACAGTTACAAAGGATGAGGATTCTGGTCTCTTGGTAGCTAATACTGAAATGACTTCAACAGGTGGAGAAGCAACTGGTACTGATGACAAAACTTTCAATAATTATGTTATAGCTCCGGTTAAAGCGCAGTTTAATTTTACTAAGAAACTTGATGGTCGTGCCTTGAAGGCTGGTGAGTTTAGTTTTACTCTGAAGGATGAAAAAGGAAACGTGATTGAAACTGTAAGCAATGATGCTGAAGGTAAGATCAAGTTTTCAGTTCTTGAGTTCAAACGTGGTCAAGAAGGTACTTATATCTATCATGTAGAAGAAGTGAAAGGTACAGAAGCTGGAATTGAGTACGATAAGATGGTAGCGACTGTTGTAGTTACTGTAACTAAAGATGATAAAGTGTTGACACTTACTTCACAAATGCCTGAAGATACTGAGTTTAACAACAAGGTAACACCGCCAACACCACCAACACCGCCAATACCACCAACACCACCAACACAGCCAACACCACCAACAAAGCCAACACCGCCAACACCACCAACAAAGCCAACACCGCCAACACCACCAACAAAGCCAACACCGCCAACACCACCAACACCACCAACACAGCCAACACCACCAACACAGCCAACACCACCAACACAGCCAACATCACCAACACCACCAACACCAGAAAAACCTAAAGGTCGTGAGTTGCCAAAGACTGGTGAACAATCTAAATCTGGGGTTGCCGCACTTGGTGCTGCACTTGGTCTTGTAGGCCTAGGTTTGATTGCGAAACGCAAAAAAGAAGATGAAGCTTAATATTTCTAGTTTTCTAGAATGATTCAAGATTTGTCTTTGAATATCTAAATACAAGATATTCTACATTTATTAATGGTTGTATAATATTTAGCGTTGGTGAGAGAAAATTCTCTCCCAACGCTAAATTTTTTGCAAAAAAATAGGAACACACATCAAATCTCGTGTATAATTTAAATCGCGAAAAAAAATAATAATGAGAAATGATATGTGTTCTAATGCTAGTATAACAGAAATCTTAGGAATTAACGATAAAAATTTAGTAATTTTAGGTAACGAAAAAGAAAATATTAAGGGGATAGAATATACAGTCTTAAGGGGAAAGCTTTCATATAGGCCAGCTTGCTGCCCTAAATGTGGTATAGTCAATGAAAATTATGACATTATTAAAAATGGGAGTCAGACTGTAAAAATACTTTTTAATAGGGTTAATACAAACCCTTTGATATTGATGGTTGAAAAGCAGAGGTTTTTCTGTAAGCATTGCGAGTCAACATTTATGGCCAAAACACCTATCGTAGATAAGGGGTGCTTCATATCGAATGATGTTAAGAGGTCTATAGTTTTAAACCTATGTGAAACTAAGTCAATGGACTTAATTGCAAGAGAACACTGTGTATCTCCTACTAGTGTTGCCAGAATACTCCGTTTAACTGAGGATAGGAGAAGAAAAAATTACCTTCCTAGGATTCTATCAATAGATGAATTTAAGTCAGTAAACACAGTTGATGCGTCTATGAGTGTAAATTTAACCGATTTAGAAGGCGGTCATATTTTTGATATCC
>NZ_CDRRTB010000006.1:0-39513 GCF_977045075.1 Peptostreptococcus sp.
AAGGATTTCATGTACATTTCAAACCTAACTCTTTCATGGGCTGCGTGCTGGTCCATCATATATAGTTGGTCAGACTTAGAAAAAAGAATATAAGTATTGAATACAATGCCTATATAGTTGAGACCTTCGAATTCGTATCTAACTGAAGTGTCTTCTTCCACAAAGGAAAGTTGGTGGTCTTGGTCAGCACTTGTTCCAGTTTCCTTATTGATTGAGTCCAGTCGACCTCTTATATTAACTTTGTCAGGAGTTAAGTCATGCTGACCCAATGTATACTTATCATCTTGGACCAATATATCCCTATTTTCTAACGACCTTATTTCGCTTAGGCTAGTAAAGTGGTCTGCCTTATAAAGAGTCTTATCTGAAGCGGAAGATGCCTTTTCTATATCATGCTTTGGATATCCAAAATCATTATGATTATGAGATGTCTCTAAAACTACATTATCTTCGGCTTCAAAAGCAGATTTTCCATTTTCCCTTACTAAGTCTGAATTGGTCTTTTGCTCATTTTTAGTATAGGTAAAAGAATCAAAGGTCCTGAATGTATCATTTGATTCATAGGACTTTTTTGCTAGGTCCTTAGACCTATACCTACCAATCAGGCTATTCTTAAGGAGGCTTCCCCTTATATAGTCTCCTAAGTCCTCAAGTATTGGTCCTTCATTGTCAAACTTGACCTCAAGCTTGCTTGGATGTATATTCACATCGATTTTTGCTGGGTCTATTTGAAGATTTATAAAATAGACAGGGTACTTGTTAATAGGTATGATGTCCTTATAGGCACTATTAATAGCATCCATTATATTAGGACTTTTTACATATCTACCGTTTATGAAAATAAGTTGGTTATTTCTGTTTGACCTGTATACATTGTTGTTAGCAATGTATCCATCTATCTTATAATAGGCTGACTGGTAGTCAATTTTTATCAGGTTATCACTAGTGTCCTTACCATAAATCATCCTAATAGTGTTATATAGGTTTGAATCACCAATCGTTTCAAAAATGGTTTTTCCATTATTTATATACTTAATACTAACACCTGGATTACCGATTGCTAGCTTATTTATAAGGTCAGTTATATTAATAATCTCTGCATGGTTGGACTTTAGAAACTTCCTTCTAGCAGGCACATTGTAGAAGAGGTCTTTTACAATGAGTTGTGTGCCTGTATTTGCACCTACAGGGCTTTTAGATTCTATCTTACCACCATTTATAAGTAATCTGGTACCCATAAGTGCATCCTTAGTCTTAGTAGTCATATCTACCTTGGATACAGCCGCAATTGATGCCAGGGCCTCCCCCCTAAAGCCAAGAGAGTGAAGGTTAGATAGGTCCTCTGCCCTCCTTATCTTGCTCGTAGCATGCCTTAAGAAGGCCTTATTTATATCATCAGCATCTATACCAGATCCATTGTCTATGACCTTAATCATATCCTTGCCTGCATTTTCTATTTGTATAGTTATGGTCTTTGCACCAGCATCTAGGGAGTTTTCGACTACTTCCTTTATAATTGATGAAGGTCTTTCTATGACTTCACCAGCAGCGATTTTATTGATAGTCGAATCATCTAATATATTTATCCTAGTCATAGCCACCTCCTAGCTCTTACTAATTTTTTCTGCTTCCTTCTTTAATTCATACATTACATTCATAATATCCATAGGGGTAGAATTCATTATATCAATATCCAAGACCCTATCAATAAAGCCCATATAGACCTTATTTTTATCTTGGATTTCTTTATTTTTAGCCTGGTTTTGGAACATGTCAAAGCTAAGCTGTACACTATTGGGCCTAGACTGGTCGATGCTAGCAGAATTATCAATATGGTTTTTTTCAAGTTCTGCTAGTATTTGGTCTGCCCTTGCTATGACATCATCAGGTAGTTTGGCCAATTTTGCAACATAGATGCCGTAGCTCCTATCGGCAGCCCCCTCTATAATCTTTCTTAAGAAAACAATATTGTCCCCATCCTCCTGGACAGCAACAGAATAGTTCTTTATCCTTGAGTACTTGTCTTCTAGGTCAGTCAACTCGTGGTAGTGGGTTGCGAAAAGAGTCTTGGCTCCAATCTTATTATATATGTACTCTACTATCGACCAGGCAAGGGATATACCATCATAGGTGCTTGTTCCCCTTCCTATTTCATCCAGAATAATTAAGCTATCACTACTTGCGTTTGACAGTATCTGGCTTACCTCATCCATTTCAACCATAAAGGTTGACTGGCCTTGGGCTAGGTCATCACTTGCTCCTACCCTTGTAAATATACGGTCTACTATAGGTATATTTGCATAGGTCGCTGGTACAAAGGAACCAATATGGGCCATTAAAGTAATCAAGGCTACCTGCCTCATATAGGTTGACTTACCAGACATATTTGGACCTGTAATAATATTAACCATATTATCATAGCCTATATCTGTATCATTATTAATAAAGTTTTCCTCGCCAATAATCTGCTCTATAACAGGGTGACGACCGCCTTCTATAGCCAAGACTCCGTTTTTATTTATATTTGGTCTTGTGTAATTATACCTGTTCGCTATAATAGCATTCGAAATATATAGGTCAAGTTGGGCGATCTTAGCTGCCACTATTTGTATCCTGTCAATATTTTGGTATACCTGTCCACAAATATCCTTGAAAAAGTTATACTCCATAGCCTTTATTTTATCCTCAGCATTAAGTATCTTGTCTTCAATTTCCTTTAGCTCAGGTGTTATAAACCTTTCGGCATTGACCAGGGTCTGTTTTCTTATATATGATTCATCTATATCTATCTGAAGGAGGCTGGCCTTTGTAATTTCAATGTAGTAGCCAAAAACCTTATTATATCCTATTTTTAGAGATTTTGCACCAGTTTTTTCCCTCTCTCTTTGCTCTATATCCCGAATCATAAAGGCTCCGTTATTAGATATATCTCTTAGCTGGTCCAGTTCATCAGAATAGGCTTCCCTTATTATATTACCGTCCTTAATTCCTGTTGAAGGTTCATCTTTTATGGAATCCCTTATCAGCATATAAATGTCACTTAGGCAGTCTAGGTCCCCAATAAAGGTCTTTAAAGCATGGGCCTTAGAGTTAGATATAGTATCCATGATATATGGTAGGACCTCGAGACTATTCTTAAGGTTTACTAGGTCCTTAGGAGATACCCTATCATAGGCTATCTTGGCACAAATCCTTTCTAAATCAAAAATTGAAGAAAGTGACGTTTTTAGCTCATCCCTAAGTATATAGTCCTCCTTTATTTCCTGGGTAATATTCAGTCGGTGGTCTATAATTTCCTTGTTTATAAGGGGCTGCTCAATATGCTTTTTAAGCATTCTAGCACCCATAGGTGTAGATGTAGCGTCAAGTACTTGTAGAAGGCTCCCCTTTTTCTTACTAGTCCTAATAGTCTTGGTCAATTCCAAATTTATACGAGTAAATAAGTCAAGGGCCATATAGTCTCCTGACTGGTATATATTTATTGTATTTAGGTTACTTTCATGCATCATCTGGGTCTTACTGATATAGTTTAAGACTATGGCAAGTGAATACATAATCAGGTTATCCCTGTCTAGACCTAGCTGGTCTAGGTAGGACTGTTCAAACTGTTTAGTAATTATAGTCTTATCTAAGAGACTGGTATCAAAGTCCTCATTTAGGTATATGTTGGCCATATCAGATAGGCTACCTAATGAACCTAAAAGGTCTGGGCTGTTGGACAAAACCTCTCTAGGAAGAATTTTAGCAACCTCATTTTTAACCTTGTCCAGGTCTAACAGTGATGCATTTAGCTCACCGGTGCTAATATCTACATAGGCAATTGAAACTTCATGGCCCTGGCAATATATAGCCATTAGATAATTATTTGAGCTCTTTTCCAGTGAGTCATCCTCTAGTAGGGTTCCAGGTGTAACGATCTTTACAACCTCTCTTTTTACCAAGCCCTTAGCAGTAGCAGGGTCCTCTACCTGTTCTCCTATGGCTACCTTATAACCGGCTTCCACAAGTCTTGTAAGGTATGACGATGCGGAGTGATATGGAACGCCACACATAGGGGCTCTTTCCTCTAGGCCACAAGCCTTACCTGTAAGAGCTATATCTAGTATTCTAGATGCTAAAAGTGCATCATCAAAGAACATTTCATAAAAGTCACCTAATCTATAAAATAGAATACAATCGGGATATTCATCTTTTGTTTCTAAGTATTTTTTCATCATGGGTGAAAGTTTATCTCTATCTATATTCATGACTACCTCCATCTTATTTCTCAATATTTAATTATAACATATTTCTATAATGCTTGACAAAAAACCAACCCCTAAAAGTCAGAAATTTAAACTACTAAAACTCTTTTGAGGTTGGTTGTTAAAGCTTATTTGATTGTACTAATAATATTATAGATATCTAATGCTATCTGAGTCAAAATAAGAAAATCAGGCTCGAATCAAGTCCATAATATGGGCCTTTATCCTGGCCACCTCCCCTATTTGTGTCTTATCTACATGGCTAGGGTAAAGGGAAATTTCCTCCTTAATATGAGCTGGCTTGTTTGATAGTACATAAACCCTATCAGCCAAATTAATAGCCTCATCTATATCATGGGTTATCAGGAAAATAGTTGAGTTCATTTTCCTTCTTACCTTCCGAAACCAGTCCTGAATTGATGCCTTGGTTATAGAATCTAGGGCACCAAAGGGCTCATCCAAAAGCATTATATCATTAGATGAGAAGTAGGTCCTCATAAAGTTTGCCCTCTGTCTCATACCACCTGATAGCTCATGGGGATACATATTTTCATAGCCTTCAAGTTCGAAGGTCTTAAAGTATGGCTTAACACTTTCCCTAGCAAGACTCTTTGACTGGCCTTCAATTATCATTGGAAGGGCTACATTGTCCAATATAGTCTTATATGGCAGTAAGAGGTCTTTTTGGTACATATAGCTAAGTTTACCCTCAATCCTATAGCTACCTGAAGAGGGCTCTACTAGGCCTGCTATTATATTAAATATTGTAGACTTACCACAACCGCTCGGTCCAACAATGGCAACTAGTTCACCCTCGCTTATATGGAGGTTTATATTATCCAGTATTTTAGTTTTACCATAGTACCTATTGATGTTTTCAAAGACAACCTTAATTTTATTTTGGCAAGAATTCATTTGTAAAAGCCTCATCAACATTTAATGCTTTTTTAATTAGGCCATTGTCCTGCATGAACTTAGCATAGTTTTTCCATACTTCTGCTTTCATCTGACCCCATTTTTGTGCGTCGTCCTTGTATAGCTTGGCCAAGTATTCTTGGCTTGCCTTTACTAGGCCCTTGTCAAGCTCTGGTACAGCCTTTGAAAGAATATCTGCCGCCCCACTAGGATCTTTGATAGCCTCTTCATAGCCCTTACTTGTTGCTGCCATAAATTTTTTGACAAGTTCTGGATTTTCCTTTATTGTCTTATTGTTTGTGATTATTATTGGTGTATAGTAATCTAGGGCTGGATCAATATCCTTGATAGGAATATAGTCAAGCTTGACATTCTTTAATCTTGCTTCAACACCTGTCCAGGCATCAAATACCCAGGCGAAGTCGATATTTTTCTTAGTAGCAGTAAAGTAGTCGTCCTTACCAATATCTACCCTCTTTAGTTTATTGAAGTCTGCACCCTGTTTTTTCATGGCTAGCTTTATTATAGCCTCTTCCGATGGTGATCCCCAACCACCGTAAGTTTTACCCTCAAAATCTTTAGCAGTCTTTATATTCTTTTCAACTGGAGCAGCGAAGCCTGATGTATTATGCTGGATAATCGTAGCAATAGCCTTTACTGGAAGAGGGTCCTTTTCTCTTGTAAGAGCATAAGTTACGTCCTCCTGGTAGCTAACACCGAATTGGGCCTTGTCACTAGCAACAAGAGTTGCCGCGTCACTGTCAGATGGCTGTATTATTTCCAGGTCGATACCCTGGTCCTTATAGTAGCCCTTTTCCTTGGCTAGATAGATACCAGTGTGGTTAGTGTTAGGCGTATAATCAAGGACAAGGGTAACTTTTTCTAGCTTGTCACCTTCCCCACTCTTAGATGCATTATTTTCGCCTGAACAAGCAGATAAACCAGCTATAGCTAGTAGTCCTACCAAGGCGAGTGATAAAATTTTCTTTGCTTTCATATTTACCTCCATTTAATAAGTATTTTTTTAAATATTGAAATAAGTCCTACAAATAGTAAACTAAATAAAACGACTAATAAAGTACAGGCGAACACCTTATCAAGGGCATAGGAAGACTTAGCCCTAACCATGTAAACTCCCAAGCCTGCACTTCCACCCAACCACTCAGCAACAGTTGCCGCTATAAAGGCATAAGTAGATGAAATCTTTAGTCCTGTAAAAAACTTATCCATAGCCATTGGGAATTTGAGGTGGACAAAGGTTTTAAGCCTGTTGGCCTTCATAATTTTAAATAAATTTAGAAGGTCCCTGTCTATACTGTCCATACCATCTATAAAATTGATTAGCATAGGGAAAAAGCAGGTTAAGATAACACATATAACCTTCGATTTAATTCCAAAGCCAAACCAAATAACAAGAAGTGGTGCTATTGTGATAGTTGGTATCATCTGAGTTACATACATGATTGGATGAAAACATTTTTTTATAAAAGGCACGAAGTCCATTATCATACCAATAAGGAGGGATATAATTACAGACATTAAAAGACCAATTACTGTTTCTTTTAGGGTCACCCTGCTGTGCATGGCTAGAACCTGCCAATCATTTACAAACTCTAAATATATATCCTTTGGGCTAGGTAGTATATAGGATGGTACAGAAAACTTGACAACTGTAATTTCCCATATAATTATTATCCCAATAAAGGTTGCCAGAGGGTAGGCAATATTTTTTAATTTATCTATGGTGCTTAAGTTTTTCATCAATAGACAATCCATCCTTTTTTTGGTCTATTCTAAAAATTGTTATAACTCTCTCGCAACCTAATTCAAACGGAATAAGATGGACTTTTTTCGCTAGTTCGAACACCTTATCCAGATCTCCCTCTACAGTTGTTGAATTGGCACCTATTTCATATTTAAGCCCACTCTTTTTAATAAGCTCTATACACTCATCTACAACCCTATACATCTCCTCTTCACTCCCATAAGGCCTTAAGGGCATTACTGCTATATCTCCTAATACCATAACTATCATCTCCTTTTGTTTAATAAAAAAGTCCCACTAGTGTGAGACAAATAATTCCAACACTGGCATTATCCAATGAGTTTAAGGGTCGAAATAATTCCTCTCAGCAAAAGCTCCCCTTTTAAATTTTCTTTTTTAGTAGGTTTATCAAATCAGAAAAATTTAAGATAAGCTACCCTTACAATTATATCATATATATAGTCTAAAGAATAGCTATATTAGTTTTTTTGAAAAACTGTTCACTATATTTGCTGTAATACCCCATATCACAATCTCCCCTATCTTGTAGAAGGAAATAGGATACTTATATGACCCCCAGTAGTATGATTCGGGTATATTCATTTCCTCAAATGGAAAATCCGGACTCGGCTCTATACGGACGGTGTTTTTAAGAACAAGGGGCTCATTTTCTAGGAAATAGCTAATTGGAAGAGTAAACAAGCACTCCACCTCATCATTTTTTATATCCAGGTTAAAGTTCCTATCTATCTCTGCAAGAAAACAGTGTATTAAGCCTCTTCCTGGAGCCACATAGGTATCAAGTTTGGTGATGATTTTCACCTGGTCTGGGCTACATGACATTTCTTCAGAGAACTCTCTTATTGCAGCGTCATAAGGTGCTTCGCCTTCCTCTAGCTGACCACCTGGGAAGGAAACTTCACCTGGCTGAACCTTCAGACTTTTATTCCTAACCTGAAAAATGAGGTGCTGGTCACCGTCTATCTCAATAACGGGTACGACAATGGAGTAGGTCTTATTCTTTAGACCTATAAAGCCAGGCTCTTTGTTTTTGAAAATTTCATTTAAATCAAACATTAACTTCCTCCTTAGTCCAAATCTATTGAATTTAACTAGTCACTTATCTCATATGGTATACACCTAGTATACCATATCAAATATATACCCACTATATAAATTTATAATTGTTTATCATATTTTATTAACTTCCTAGATAGGCCTATTCCTATAATCACTGAAACTAGGACAATTAAACTGTATGCACATATTTTCATGAATATAGATAAGCTCTTAAAATTTTAGTATTCATTATTATATTCCTGGTTTTGTCAAAAAAACAAGGGTAAAATAGAATTAGATAGCTTTCATATAAACAAAAAAGACCAATTATGGTCTAGTCCAAAATTAGTCTTTATAAATTCACATTAATAATATAATTCCTATTTTATTGCCTGCTTCTTTGCTCTTATAAGGGTACTCTTCGATATGCCGGTCAATTCCTCTACCTTCTTATAAGAATAAGAGTTTAGCATATCTAGGGCTTCCTGGATTTGTTCCTCGCTAAACTTCTTAGGCCTGCCCTCTTTAAAGCCACTTGTTTTTTTAGCCTTGTTCTTGCCAGACTGGATTCTTTCTACTAATAGTGCCTTATCAAAATTGTTAACAGCACAAAGGGTCTTAAATAGGATATTACCTAAAATTGAAAAATCAACAAGTCCTATATTTAGAATATGAATAGATGCCTGCTTGTCTCTTATAGAGGCAATAATATCAACTGCATCACCAATGGAAGTGGCAAACCTGTCTAACTGGGTAACCACCAATATGTCTTCTGGGTTTAATAAATTAATTATCTTCTCAAATTCTGGTTTTACATTCATATCAAGTGATGACTCTTTAAATATGATACTGTCATAGTATCTATCTTTTATAAGATCTTCTTGCTCTTCTAAATATCCAAGCTCTATTTGCTTGCTCGTAGTCGCCCTACAATAACCATAAATCAAGTGCCACACCTCCTTTGATACTCATGTTCATAACTTATGATTTTTTAATTCTATATCCTAACAAAATCATTATAACATACTTTACCCATAAAATACAATTAGTAATATTCAAAAATTGAAAAATATTTTTGAATATTACTAATGAAGTGTTGTAAATTTATGGTTACAATAAATGGCTTTTGGTTAAGACCAATTTATTGTAATCATAAGTCTAATATTATTTTATTAAAATTTTGTAAAATTTATTTTATAAGTTAGGTTTATAAGTGTCAGTAATTATACCTATAAAAAGCTTGAAAACAAGGCTTTTAGATATATTTGATACTTTTGATACCAAACATAAAACTTGTGAACCTACTGCTGAACGATTTTCTTCAATAGGTCTTGTATTTCTTCGCTTTCTATAAAATCTTCAAAGTTAGTCTTTCTGTCTAAGATTCCATTTTCACCGATAAATATAATCCTGTTAGCTATAGATGATATAAATTGGTGGTCGTGTGAAGTAAATAGAAGGACACCCTTGTAGTCCTCTAAGGCCTTATTGACCGAAGTTATAGATTCTAGGTCTAGGTGGTTTGTAGGATCATCCAGCATAAGTACATTTGCATTTGATAGCATTAGCTTTGATAACATACACCTTACCTTCTCTCCTCCGCTTAATACTTGAGCTTCCTTAAGGGCCTCATCTCCACTAAATAGCATCCTACCAAGAAAACCTCTAATATATGACTCACTCTTCTCTTCTGAATACTGTCTTAGCCAGTCTACCAGGGATAATTCACATCCGTCAAAGTACTCATTGTGGTTTTTTGGCATATAGTCCTGAGATGTAGTCACACCCCACTTAAAGCTACCTTCGAAGTCTGTATCCCTTTCAGAAAGTATATTAAATAGGGCTGTTGCTGCAGCGTCATCACCCATAAATACAACCTTGTCATCATTTTCTAGCCTAAAAGATATATCATCTAGAACCTTTACTCCATCTATTACCTTAGTAATATTATGAACCTCAAGAACCTCATTACCAATTTCTCTTTCTGGCTTGAAGGCTACATATGGATACTTCCTTCTGGAAGGCTGTATTTCCTCTATATTAAGCTTTTCCAGCTGTTTCTTCCTAGATGTTGCCTGCTTAGCCTTAGAGGCGTTAGAGGAGAACCTAGCGATAAATTCCTTTAACTGGGCAATCTTCTCTTCGGCCTTCTTATTCTGGTCCTTCATTAGCTGTAGTGCCAACTGACTTGATTCATACCAGAAATCATAGTTACCAGTGTATAACTGTATTTTACCAAAGTCTACATCAACTATATGTGTACATATTGTATTCAAGAAATGCCTGTCGTGGGATACTACAATTACTATTGTTTCATCTAGCCCAATTATAAACTCATTAAGCCACTTTATTGATGCATAATCTAAGTGGTTGGTTGGCTCGTCCAGAAGAAGTATTTCAGGTGATCCGAAAAGGGCCTGGGCCAATAATACCTTGACCTTTTCAGCGCCTGTTAGGTCTGCCATTAGTGAGTAATGTAGGTCTTTCTCAATGCCCAATCCCATTAGGATTTTTTCAGCATTAGTTTCGGCATCCCAACCATCAAGCTCAGCAAATTCACCCTCTAGCTCTGCAGCCTTTATTCCGTCTTCATCAGAAAAGTCTTCTTTCATATATAGGGCGTCCTTTTCCTTCATAATATTCCATAGCCTTTCATGTCCCATTATTACTGTATCAAGGACAGAGATTTGGTCATATTTAAAGTGGTCCTGCTTTAGGACGGACATTCTTTCTTTGTCAGTAATTGATATTACACCTGTATTAGGCTCAATTTCACCAGATAAGATCTTCAAGAAAGTAGACTTTCCTGCACCATTTGCCCCAATCACTCCATAGCAGTTACCCTTTGTGAATTTTAGATTTACATCCTTATATAGCTCCTTGTCGCCAAATCTTAGGCCGACATCTGTTACCTGTAACATAGTATCTCCTCTCAATTTATATCAAATATTTTTTCTCAAGATAAAGGACTATTGAATACGTACATAATCAATAGTCCTTGATATTCCATATATATTTAATTATATCAATTAGACAGCTTTTGTCAATTAGTATTTATACGGACTTATTTTATAGGAATAATAATTTTATTAGGAATAGTATTCCCAGAATTATCATAACCCAAGATACCTTTTCTCTCTCTTCTGGCTTAGCGAAGATATTGTAAACTAGGTTAATAATTACATATGAAAGTATACCAATAGTTAAACCGTCACCAATACTGTAAGTAAGAGCCATACTTATAACTGTAATAAAGGCTGGAAGACCTTCTGTTACATTGTGTAGATCTACTTCACGTAGGGAGCTGATCATTAGGTAACCAACATATATAAGGGCCGGTGCTGTGGCACAAGCAGGAATTGCTATAAATATTGGTGAGAAGAACATAGCTATAAGGAATAAGATACCTACTGTAATAGCTGTATATCCTGTCTTACCACCCGCTAGTACACCTGTTGATGATTCAACATATGTAGTTACAGTTGATACACCTAGTAGGGCACCTATAGTAGTAGCTAAAGAGTCAGCTAGAAGAGCTCTACCAACATTTGGTACATTACCATCTTCATCAAGCATATTGGCCTTAGAGCAAACACCAACCAAAGTTCCTACTGTATCAAAGAAGTCAACAAATAGGAAAGTACAAACTATAACGAAGAAGTTACCAATGTCTGTTGGATGTGAAAAGAATCCAAAATCAACCTTGCCAGCTACTGGAGCTATTGATTCGAACTTAAAGATTCCTGTAGGAAGATATATGCCAAGCTTAGTTGCCATTTCAGGATTAAGTGCAGCATATATCCAAGCCATAATAGAAGAAATGGCAATACCTGCAAGTATAGACCCCTTTATATTCTTCTTATCCATAACACCTATAACAAATAAACCGATAAAGGCAAAGATAACAGTAGGTGAAAGGTGACCCATACTAACAAATGTAGCTTCATTAGCAACTATAAGACCACAACCCTTTAAGCCTAGGAAGGCTATAAAGATACCTATACCGGCTGTAACACCATACTTCATATTCAGTGGTATAGAATTTACTACAGCTTCTCTAACCTTAAATAATGTTAAGAATATAAATATAATACCTTCTACAAATACTGCCGTAAGTGCAGTTTCCCATGGAATACCACCCTTTAAAACAACTGTATATGCAAAGAACGCATTTAAACCCATACCTGATGCAAGGGCAAATGGTAGGTTGGCTACAAATCCCATGATAAAACAACCAAGAGCTGCAGCTAAGCATGTAGCAGTTACTAGGGCTCCGGCATCCATACCAGCAGCAGCTAGCGTGCTTGGGTTTACGGCTATAATATAAGCCATAGTTAAAAATGTCGTGATACCTGCTAATATCTCTTTTTTAATATTAACATTTTTTTCAGAAAGCAGGGGAAATATACCCTGGCTACTAGCAGTTTTCTGATTTGAGTTCATTTAGTACCTCCAAAATTAAAAATAAATAATAAAATATATCAAGAGTTGCCCTAATTCTAGAAACAGCTCTATAAATAACCTATTTCTTATTCATGATTTCCATCAATCTTATCCAGTGTATAGCCAATACCCTTTACAGTCTTTATATAGGGTAGGCCAATTTTTTTTCTTATATTCTTTATATGTGCATCTACTATCCTGGAGTCACCATAATAGTCATAGCCCCATATACTGTCTAAAAGAGTCTCCCTGGTAATAACCTGTGGGTACTTCTCAATTAGCTCCTTAAGTATATTAAACTCTTTCAAGGTTAACTCAACGACCGCCTCCTTAACCTTCAAGCTGTAGGTATTTAGGTCTAGTGAGATTTCCTCAAAGTTTAATTCGGTATTTTTATTTTCGTTATGACTCCTCCTTAGGACAGCCTCTACTCTCTTTAGTAGGAGGTTGAAAGAAAATGGCTTTGTGATATAGTCATCACAGCCAAGATCAAAGCCCCTTATTTGATCGGATTCGTCAGCTAAGGCAGTAAGGAATATTATGGGAATATTAGAAGTATTTCTAATCATCTTGCAGGTAGTATGACCATCTAAGTTGGGCATCCTTACATCCAAGATGATCATATCAAACTTAGATTCCTTAAACTTCTTAATACATTCAACCCCATTAGTAGCAGTAACAACCAGGTAGTTTTTTGCCTGTAAAAATTCAGCTGTCAACTCTCTTGTTTCCTTATCGTCTTCTACAATTAGAATTCTTTGTCTATTCATTTTACTATCCCTTCTCTCGAGCTCACTCATAGAAATATTATACCAGATTATCCTAATTCATACAATTTTCTAAATAGACATTGCAAGCCCACTACACATCCTAAAATCAATTATATCAAATTTTATACCAATATTCAAGAAATAAAGTTCGCCTTAATATGAATATTAATCTATAATTAAGTATTATAATCACCTATTGCAAAAAAATATTGGAAATTTAAGCCTTTTATTATATAATCTAAGTGATAAATATTTCAAGAGGAGGTTCAGCGTGAAGCACATAGTTTTATTCAAGTTTGAGAATAAGGATTGCCTTGAAAAGGTAGATAGGTTAGTAACTGAAACGTATGATAAATTAGAAAAGGTCCATAAGGTGATAGAGGGCTACAGTTTTTCTATTAACTGTTTGCCAGAAAAGGAAAATAATATGGATCTAGTCTTGTTTGTAGACCTTACAGGACCAAGTAGCCTGTCAGGCTATATTGACCATCCAGACCATCAGGAGGTACTTGTCAAGCTAAAATCACTAGGACTAAAAGACAAGGCAGTTATAGATATAAACGAGTAATTATTATAAAATTTGTATATTTATTTACAGGTCTAAATAGCTATTAAAGCTTATGAGTAAATTAAAAGGGAAATATAGGGGTTTGTACCGCCCCCTATATTTCCCTTTTTTATTATACTTATATTTTATACTTCTTCTTTATTCTATCTTATGTCTTATATCATGTGCATATTTTCTCGTCATATAAGCTATATTCTCTTAGTATGGCAAGGAAGCTAAAATGTCTTAAATTTCCTCAATCTAAGAGCGTTTGAAACAACACTTACAGATGATAGACTCATGGCCGCAGCAGCTATCATTGGATTCAGAAGTGGTCCTCCAAATAAGTATATTAATCCAGCTGCAAAAGGTATGCCTATTATATTGTAACCAAAGGCCCATCCAAGATTTTCTTTAATATTCCTGATAGTTTCCTTGCTAAGCTTGATTGAATTAGGAACATCCATCAAGCTATTCTTCATTAGAACTATATCTGCAGACTCAATGGCTACATCAGTTCCACTACCGATTGCTATACCAACATCAGCCAAGGCCAAGGCTGGGGCATCATTTATACCATCACCAACCATGGCAACAAACTCACCCTGGTCTTGTAGGTCCTTAATTACCTGAGATTTTTCTGATGGAAGAACATCTGCCCTTACTATATCTATTCCTACCTGCTTGGCTATGGCTAAGGCTGTTTTTTCATTATCTCCAGTAATCATGGCTACCTTGATACCCATTTGATGGAGTTTTTCTACCGCCATAGCACTATCTTTCTTTATTGTATCAGCTACAGCTATAAGAGCCTCAACTTGACCTTCTACTGCCAATAGCATAGGTGTGTTACCCTCTTGTGCATATTGATCAACCATAGCCTTTAGCCTATCCATATCATTCTTATCCTTATAGTCTTCTATTAGTTTTAGGTTACCCAGACTAATCTTTTTTCCATTGACCTGGGCTTCTACCCCCTTACCAGTTATACTGGTAAATCCTTCTACAGGATATAATTCTAGACCTCTTTCTTTAGCGTAATCAAGTATCGCATCTGCTAGAGGATGCTCTGAATTTTTTTCTATTGATCCAGCATATGATATTAGTGCATCTTCATCCATAGTATTTCCCAATAGCCTTAAACCGATAACCCTAGGCTTTCCCTCGGTAATTGTACCTGTCTTATCAAAGGCTACTGTGCTTATCTTGTGGGCAGATTCAAGTGAATCTCCACCCTTTATAAGTATGCCATTCTCTGCCCCCTTACCTGTTCCAACCATAATGGCAGTAGGTGTTGCCAGGCCAAGTGCACATGGGCAGGCAATCACCAAGACGGATATAAAAATAGTAAAGGAAAACTGGAAGCTCGCATCCCCAATCAGCAACCAGGCAAGACCTGACACTAGGGCAATAGCAATGACAACTGGTACAAAGTAGCCTGATATTAGGTCAGCAAGATTGGCTATTGGGGCCTTCCTATTTTGAGCATCCTCCACAAGCCTTATAATCTGTGATAGGGTTGTATCCTTGCCAATCTTTTCTACCTTGAATTTAATATATCCGTTTTTATTAACACTGGCACCAGTTACCTTGTCACCAATCGTCTTTTCAATAGGTATACTTTCACCAGTTAACATTGATTCATCTATAGATGTAGAACCATACACTATACTTCCATCTACTGGTATTTTCTGACCAGGCTTAACAATAACTATATCTCCAACCCTAACCTTATCGATGTCTACCTCTTTTTCCTGACCATCAATTTCTATTATAGCTGTTTTAGCCTGAAGCTCAAGTAAGGACTTAATAGCTTGAGAGGTTTTTGACTTGCTTCTGGACTCTAAATATTTACCAAGCATTATAAGGGCTATAATCATGGCACAAGACTCATAATATAAAGGAAGGTGATGGCCATTTGACATAATGCTATCAGCAAATCCTGGCTCACTTCCTATCCTAAAGCTAGTTATTATACTGTAAATAAAGGCAGCCGATGTTGAGACTGCAACCAAGGAGTCCATATTTGGACCAAGTTGGTAAAGGGCCTTAAATCCATTGATATAGAATTTTTTGCCTGCAATCATTACAACTATAGCCAGTAAAGCCTGTATAAGTGCATAGTTTAGAGGATTATGATGGGGCGATATAAAGGCTGGTAAACCTATCCCCACCATAGGTCCCATGGATATAGTGAAGAGTATGCTAGCAAAGATTATTGCAACCAAAAATCTCTTGAAGCTTGTTGAATTATCTTCTCTTTCTATATTATCCTCCATCTCCATTTTAAATCCTGCTTTTTCAATGGCCGCTCTTAGATTATCTATATTACAAACCTTTGGGTCATACTCCACACTGGCCTTTTCTGTCGCGATATTTACCATAGCAGACTCTACGCCAGGGGTCTTTTTAAGCGATCTTTCAGCAGACTTTGAGCAGGCTGCACAAGACATACCCAAGACTGAAAAATCTATTTTTTCTATTTTGATATCCTTATTGTCCATAACTTACCTCCTAGACTTAGTATATATTAATAAAGCAAACACTATATATAATAGTTTTCATCTATAGTCATATTATACCCCCTATAGGTATATTAAATCAAGTAGTAAAATATATATGGTATTTTTTTTATATTTGCTTTATAATAATTATATGGATGCTTGTAGCTATCCATTATACTATAATAGACAGGGGGTTCTTTATGAGCAAGTCAACTAGAAATATACTACTATTTGTAGCCCTATTCTCTGTTTTTTCTTCAGTGAGTGGTTTAATCTACAAGTTTATATTGCATGCAGATGTACCGATGTTTCCGATAGTCGGTGGCTTGATATGTGGTTTTGTACTTACTTACCTGGTTACATCATACAACAAGGATGATGACTTTATGCCAAAGAAATAGTACATTTCTTTTTAATAAGTAATTTCACCCTGATCTTCCTTAAAATGTGAAAATCAGGGTTTTTTGTTTCGATTTTTCTATACAGTATTCTCATTATTTGGTATAATATAAAAGTTGATTAAAATTTAATTTAAATTTAATATATGTATTTATAAAGGAGCGTTTTTAGTGAGTATTAAGCATAATATAATTAATATAGCAGTAATAGCCCACGTCGATGCGGGAAAATCTACCCTAGTAGATGCCTTCCTAAACCAAAGTGGTGTTTTTAGAGAAAATGAGGTTGTTAAGGACTGTGTAATGGACAGCAATGACCTAGAACAGGAAAGGGGTATAACTATTTATTCAAAGAACTGTTCAATAAGACATGGTGAATATAAGATAAATATAGTTGATACGCCTGGCCATAGTGACTTCTCTTCTGAGGTTGAGCGTGTCTTAAAGACTGTAGATACAGTTATACTACTTGTTGATGCAACTGAGGGACCAATGCCTCAGACAAGGTTCGTACTTCAGAAGTCCTTAGAACAGGGCCTAAGACCAATCCTATTCATCAACAAGATAGACAAGAAGGACCAGAGGGCTGAAGAGGTTGTCAATGAAGTATTTGACCTATTTGTTGAGTTAAATGCAACAGATGAACAGTGCGATTTCCCAATTGTATATGGTATAGCCAAGCAGGGTATAGCCCTTAAAGAACTAGAGGATGAGGGCAAGGATCTATCTCCCCTATTTGAAACAATAATTAATCATGTAGACGCATATCCAGACTATGATGACGAGCCGCTACAGGTGCAGATTTCTGCCCTTGCCTATGACGATTATATAGGAAGACTTGGAATTGGCCGTGTTTTTAAGGGCAAATTAGACTCATCAGAACAGATATGTATCTGCTCAGAGGGACATGAGCCTAGAAGAGGTAAAATTTCGAAGCTATCAGTTTACGAGGGGCTTAAGCAGGTTGAAACTGACCAGGCTATGAGTGGTGAAATGGTTGTGGTTGCAGGAATACCTGATATAGCAATAGGTGAAACTATATGTAGCCAGGATAATCCAAAGCCAATGGGTGCCATCCTAATTGAAGAGCCTACCTTATCTATGAACTTTATGGTTAATGATTCCCCATTTGTTGGTAGGAGTGGTAAGTTTGTTACAACTAGACATATAAAGGACAGACTTGAAAAAGAACTTGAAGTAAATGTAGGACTTAAGGTTGAACCTCTTGAAACAACTGATGGTTATAGGGTTAGTGGACGTGGTGAGCTTCACCTGTCTATACTTATAGAAAACATGAGAAGAGAGGGCTATGAGCTAGGCGTTTCTAAACCGCAGGTATTAATGCACAAGGATCAAGAAGGAAATCTTCTTGAACCAATAGAAAGAGTTACTGTATCATGTCCTGAAGCCTACTCGGGTACAGTTATTAATGAATTAAACCTTAGGAAGGGTCTGATGGAATCAATGGAAATCCTAGATGGGGACTATGTGAAGATAGAATTCTTGGTACCTACTAGGGGCTTACTTGGTTATAGGAGTGAATTTATAAATGCAACGAGGGG
Source organism: Peptostreptococcus sp. (assembly GCF_977045075.1). NCBI lineage: Bacteria > Bacillati > Bacillota > Clostridia > Peptostreptococcales > Peptostreptococcaceae > Peptostreptococcus > Peptostreptococcus sp. The sequence goes on from NZ_CDRRTB010000006.1 coordinate 18,208, forward strand.
TGAAGGCACCCTACTTTCATCATTTGAAAGGTTTGATGACTATAAGGGTGAAATACCATCGAGATTAAACGGTGTTTTAGTATCACAGACTGCTGGTAAAACTATGGGTTATGCTCTTAATGCCTTGTCATCTAGGGGTATACTATTCGTAGATCCAGCTATAGATGTGTACGAGGGCATGATAATTGGTATGAACTCCAGAAAGGAAGACATGGTAGTTAACCCATGTAAGAATAAGAAGATGTCAAATGTCAGGGCTTCAGGCTCAGACGATGCCATAAAGCTATCACCACCTAAGATATTTACACTAGAGGAATCACTTGAATTTATTGAAGATGATGAGTTGGTTGAAGTAACTCCAGATTCAATTAGACTAAGAAAGAAGATCCTAAATGAACAGGACAGGATTAAATACAATAGGTCACTACAGAATAAGGTAATAGACTAAAAAAATAAGGGCCACTATATAGTTTTAGTAAGCTATTATAGTGACCTTTTTTTATGCTTTTGAAAAATCATCAAGTCTCTTGAGTAAACAGACTTAATACATATATTTGAATAGCAGTCATCGTAAATAGACTTATCCTCTCCTAGCCTATATATTACGAACCTGTCCCTAGGGTCATTTTTAGACTCTTCAAGAAAAACTTCCTTGTACAGCCGGAAGTTGGTCCTGTTTTCTAGGTATTCAATATATTCATATGAAGGATAGTAAAGTATAATATCTACTTCCCTAGGTCTTTCTTCAACAGACCTATAAATATTATTTACAATACATATAAATATACTCAGGGCAAAGGGATTAAAAAAATAAAATTTATTTTCAAAACCACTCACCTGGTACTTCTCCGCTGGTCCATTTACGAAAAATAACCTATCCTTAGAAGCTTGATTTCTCGGTCTGTAGGTTTTTTTGTTTGCTAGGGCCGTCTTATGGAAGTCTTCACAAATTTCTACGCTTGTACAAGAGGAGTCAAATAAGAAATTTACCAGAAAGGCAAACCTGGCCTTACCTGAACCAAAATCTACAAAGTGGTCCTCTCCTCCTGCCCTATATTCATCAAATAGCTTGATAAGAGCCTTGTAGGGTGTTGGCTCATAGCGATTGTAGATCTTCTTTGTGTCCATCCTAGTTTCAGCCCTCGAAGTATTTATATGCAATAATTTTTCATAGTTTTCTTCTCGCATCTAAAACACCACCCTATAAGAGCCTCTTCCTTATTAGGTAGGCTGTAGATAAGATGCATATCAAAATTGTAATTACATTTACAATCAAGAAGCCATATGGATGGGTAGCAAAAGGTATACCACCAACGTTCATACCAAATAGACCGGAAATAATCGTTGGTACTGCCATTACAATGGTTACGACAGTTAGGTAAGTCATGACATTGTTCTGGTTGTTACTGATAATAGCACTAAAGGCATCCATAATCCTGCTTAGGATGTCTCCGTACATCTTTGACATCTGTAAGGCCTGCTTGTTTTCAATTATTACATCCTCTAATAGGTCTTGATCCTCCTGGTAATGCTTAATTATATTCAGCTTCAAAAGCCTGTCTAAAGTTGCCTCATTAGCTGTAAGCGATGTTGAGAAGTATACAAGTGACTTTTCCAATTGTAATAATTGTAGAAGCTCCCTGTTCTTCATTGAATTATGGATTTCCTGCTCTATTAGGTTTGTAGTGTTATTTATTCTTCTAAGATATAGCAAGTAGAAGGTAGCATTCCTATAAAGAATTTGTAGGATAAACCTAGTCTTCATATATGTATAGAAGTCCTTAACATGACCAACTATAAAGTCATTTATTATTCTTGTCTGCTTTGAACATATAGTAATAATACAGTCCCTAGCAAGTATTATACCTATAGGTACTGTCATATAGGTAGATGACTGGGCATCTGACATATCGAAGGGGATGTCAATTAATATAAGTGTATAGTCGTCATCATACTCTACTCTTGAGCTCTCCTCATTATCTAGGGCTGCTCCAACAACATCTGCCTCTATCTCCAAAAGCTTGCTGATATCTTCTATTTCATTGGAGGTAGGCTCAGTAAGATTTATCCAACAACTTGGTTCGAATTCATCTAGTCTTTCTAAATTTTGATTAATTGTCTTGTAGTATCTTATCATAAGCTCACCCCTTTCTGAAATTTATTTTATTTCTATTGATTTCTTTAACAAAATATACCTAATCTATATTTTATCATAAAAGCACTTTATTTAATATATATTCTTAAACATCAATATTTTCGACCTGGCCCTGGTCAACAGCCATCCTTACATCTCCCTGACTAAGTAGGCTTGTTATATCCTCATCTATATCTATGATATATAAAGGCTCAACATCCTCCTTTATAACCTCGTATTCAAGAGGATATATAGAAAAATCAGTCATCAATAGGTGATCATCAATAAAGTCCATATGTCTAACATCATTTAAGAGTTCATTTGTATTCTCGTAATTAAGGTTAGCCAAAGACTTAAACATATCTATTGACTTCCTGTAGTAAAAGGCTGCCAAGAAGTATTCACACCTCTTGTTGCCATTTTCTGCCCCCATTTTTAGGTATTTTTCAGCCTTGTCGTATTCAAAGCTTCTAAACATTAACTGGGCAAGATTGTACATGGCTTCAGTACAATTAAGCATAATGGCCTTCTCATAATACTCTATTGCCTTTTTAGGGTCTTTAAAAAAGTTATCATACATGATGGCTAGTGTATTTAAGGCATATATGTTATTTAGCTTTGCAGGCTCTTCAAGATAGGCCTTGGCCTCCTCGTAGTTAGTCTGCATAAAATATAGCCTACCTGCATATAGCTTGGCTATCTGGTGGCCATGGTCTGAGGCTATCTGGTAGTACCTAATTGCCTTCTTCTCATTACCCGTTTTTTCGTATATACTGGCTAGCTTGAAGCATGACTCTATATCACCATGATCAGCTGCCTTCTTATACCAATCTATCATATTATCCAAATCATTTAATTTCTCGTATATATTAGCTAGCTTAATCTGACAGTTTATATTGTCAGGAATCATCTTATAGTAGTTAATGGCTATATCATATTCCTTTAGAGTCCTACAAAGGTCCCCCATATTCTCCGCCGAATTATAGCATCCCTGGGCTATGGCCTGCTTGTAGTAAAGACCAGCCTCCTTGTAGTTTTTGTCCTCAAAAAGGATACCCGCAAGGTTATTTTTTGCCTCCTTGACACCATCATCAGCAGCCATCTTATAGTATATCCTAGCATTGTCTGTATCATTGTTCCTATTATAAAGGTTAGCCAGCCTGTACTTGGCCATTGTATGGTTTTGGGCAACGGCTAGCTCATAGTAGTGGATAGCATCAGATGACTTATCCTTCCTATCAAGTATAAAGCCCATCCTATATTGGGCATCCGGATCCCCCTCATCTGCTGCAACAGAATATGCCTTCTCTGCATCAACGAAGTTTTCAGAAAGCTCACTTAAGACGCCTAGATTCATAGCAGCCTTAAGGTGCTTCTTCTTTAAAAGCTTCTTATAAAGGTCCATAGACCTAGTGAAATTGCTCCTATCCATTTCAATAACAGCTAGGTTGTAGATGGCATCCTCATCATTTAAGCTTGCCCCCTTTTCGTACATTTCTTCTGCAAGCTCCTTATTATCTAGCTCTATATTTAGAAGCCCAAGGTTGAAGTAAGACTTAGCAAAACCAGCATCAGCAGTCTCCTTTAGGATTTTTTCAGACATTTCATAGTCTTCTAGTATATAGTAAATGACACCAATATTGTTTTTGGCAGCAAGTATTCCTTTTTCTGCTGCCTTTTCATACCAATAAAGGGATGTGTCGTATATTTCATTATTGTAGTACATGTTGCCTAGGTTAAATGCTGCATAATCAACACCATTATTAAAGGCAGACCTATACCAGTTTTCTGCCTTTTCGATTTCACCCTGGCTATCATATAATTGACCTAGAATAAGTTGGGCTCTTTCATATCCAGACTCAGCTGCTTCTCTAAATTTTTCTACAGCAAGTTCAGACTTACCAATTTTTTCATAGAAGTTTCCTTTTAAATAATCCACCTTTGGATTTTGTGACATCTCTTTCACCCCTTACTCTCATTTGCATACTTTTTCACTTATAATTATATAGCATTTAAAAAGTAAAGTAAATATAAAATAAAAAGTGGCCAAGTCCTTTTATACTAAAATACCTCTTGATATTCAAAGTATAGTCTCTTAACCACTATTTTACTGATTCTAGTAGGTAAACAAGGAATAGTAGGAGGACATCAAAATCGATACCTCTTTTTCGAGACTGTCCACCCTTAGATCACCATTTACCCTTTTAAAATTGTATTTAATTTGGTCTATAAGCTTCTGACTAACTCCAGTCTTAGACCTATATGAGCTTATTTTTTCCATATCTGCCCTAATGTCCTTGTTCATATTAGAAACAAAGTAGTTGTATTCAACCTTATTATCCAGCATCATTGACTGGGTCATCATACTTAGAATTGATACATAGGCAGAATACTTAATGCTAGGGTTTGTATTGTTAATACCAGCTAAATAGGCAAAGAAGGTTGCTTCATCCTCTCTAGCAATTCCCCTTTGATAGGCCATATACTTAGACACTAGGAAGGGCCTGTATATATCTGGTAGGTTCCTACTTATACTAACCTCATTGGTAAGTATGAAGTACCTAGCCTCTAGACCAAGTGTATCATATATCTGACTATATAGACTTAACTTAGGCCTAGAATATGTGCCCCCAAGGCTTGGAAAGACATCTGAAATTATCCTAAAGCCCTCCTCTGCCTGAATTGACAAATCATTTATATTGGATAGGCTGTTATTTTCCTCATGCCTTACCAGATTTCTTGTATCGATAGCCTTACTCTCAAGATACTTCAAAACCTCAAGTTGCTTATTAGTATCCACATGAACCTTAATATCTGTTGAATACTTTGCATTGTACTTATCGACTAAGGAATTTGCCAAAGGTTGGGTATGGTAGTTTAAGCCATAGAAAAGTACATATACAAAGAATCCTATACAAATTATATTTATAGTTCCCCAAAAGACCCTATAAATATAGGTTAGCCACTTAGTTGGGCTAAATGACCTTCTTACTAAATTCAGCAGGAAAAATATTAGGACAAATATTAGCAGTAGTGCTATTGTGTCACCAATTGGAATATCAACCTTACCAAAGGCAAGACTAAGCTTTTCTCTAATAAATCTGTTAATTATATTCGTATATATAAGCCCTGTTGCCTTTTTATACTTTATAGAGAGGCCCAGAATAAAACTGGAAAATACAAATAGCAATAGGGGTCCAATCTTAAATTTAAACACTTTACCACCTCCATAAACATGATATATTATACCATAAATTGAGGTTATTTGCCTTAATTATAGATTAATGCTTATTTACCCTTATGAATTTTCTCGCTGGCGTAGATTTCCTCATCAAATTGTTTGAGTCCACCCATAACCTGACCCTCATAGTCTATCTTTTTAGTATCCAAGCCAAATATTATAATTCTTTTTAGTTCCTCTAAATTTACCCTCTTTTCATACTCATTTGGATTCGATAAGGAGGCATTATTCACCACATAGAATATTAGTTTATCATTGTTTAGAAATATATTGGCTCCACCATAATTTTCTAGTTCAAAAGTCTTTCCACCGTCCTCTATTTTCTTCCTATCTATGCTATTAATACCTACACCTGTATCTATATCTTGATCAAGTACAAGCTTGCCCTCTTTATGCTTAATCAGGTACAGATGATAGTTTTTTCTGCCGACAGGATTTTTAACCCTTACTATAATATTTTTTTCTGGCAGATACTTTATATATGAAAAACTATCTGTGTGGTCACTCCTATTAGGGTTATATTCAAATACGCTAAATATTGGATCTTTATCATCTATATAGGCTCTAGATATTTTATTTTCCTTAAAATCAAAGGCCAGGGTTGACGGTCTAAAATTGCCATCTTCATCACTATAATCAAAAATATAGAACTTATCGAAGGCTATTAGGCCATACCTACTCCACCTATACTTAACCTTGTCCTCTAGCCTGTCCAGAATCCTAAGCTGATTCTTATCCAAGCAGGCAAAGGCAAGGATATTTGTCTTCTTGTCCTTATTATAGTAGGAAAAGGCCAGATAATAATTGTTCTTATACCTTTCTATCCTATAAATCTTCAGATCCTCAGACTTGGCGCTTTCGGCTATGTCCTTATCATATATAGATCCACTATACGCCTTCCCCTGATAGTCTTGAAATCTAACCTGGACAAGCCCAGTTTTATCATACTGAGTATAATAAATATTTATAGGAACACTTAAAGAGGTCTTCGGCTTATATATGCTATTTTTATCTCTAAGAAGAAAATCTCGACCATCTTTTATTATATTAAGCTTTGTAAGTTTATCTGAATTTAATATATAGGCATTAGTAGTTCTAATCGCATAGTAATTTTTCAACATATTAGTTGGGTTAGATATTAATTTATTATCGACCAATAATAGATTTTGTTCATTTAAAATTCGGTCACTTCCCCTAATAGTATCTATCTTAAATGACTTATGGTAGGACCCACCTACATATGAAATGCTAACTAATAGGATTGTCAATAGGCCTACAAAAATCAGAATTCCTTTTTTACTTGTCTTCATAACCTAATCCTCCTCTAAAACTTCTTTTACTATTTACCATATCCAGTATAAATAATATGGCTACTAGTATATATAGCAGGACTATAAAAATTAAAGTTGGAGGACTTGTATCTAATCCCTGAATACCACCTACAAGACCATAAGAATTCACATCCAATCCTATAATAATAACTATAAAGGCTGATAGTATAATCAATATAAAGAAGCCAACCCTCTTTGCAAGCCTAGTCCTTATATTTCCTCCATAGATTATACTAGTAGATGCTTGTAGTCCGATTATAGATGGCAAGGCAAGCATAAATGTATAAAATAATGATGTAGCATAGTCAAAAGGTAAAAATAACGCCTCCCTTGTAATACTCCATATACCCGGCCTGTATAAATCGCCAAACTTGAATTGGTTTATACAATCCAAACACACTAGGGCAAGCGTAATTAATATAATTGTATATATGTATAGGCTAAGACCGACTAAAATCTTTGCCAATTTTATTTCTAAGATACTATTAGGAATATTGTATATCAAGTAAAAGGAAGAATTTTTCTTCCTAAAGTCCCTAGATACCAAGAAGTAGGAGGCTAGTATGGAAGCCAGGCAAATAGGTGCTATCATTAATATATTACTATTCATTGTAGAGCTAATATTTATAGAACCTCTGAAAAGTAGACTCAATTGTAGCTTGTCTTGGTCATTAGGTGCACCTGCAATTATTTGGGGTGACAGGTCCTTGACTATATTTAAGTCACCTGCAGAATACTGACCTATGTAAAAATTAAATACACAAAATAAAAACCATGTCAATACTGCTACTCCCAATAGGATTATAATTTTCTTATTTACCCTTAGCTCATGGTAATATAATTTAAAAATATTATTAAAAAAAGTCATATATAACCTCCTAATAATCTACATTTTTAACTAAATAGATATTAATTAAAATTATGGTCAAACCGCCAATTATTAACGGTATGGAATTGTCAAATTGATACCTACTTAAAAATGATATCAAAATATATATGGTAAAGTATAGGGCCACAACAAGTAAGCAAGACCCTATGGTGTTTAGTCTAAGCTTTCTCGAAAATAGGATAGTAGCCAGGCATGATATACCAATTAATAGGATCCATCCGGCAACAATCATATCAGGTCTAAAGTTCTGAAAGAGCGGATTATATATAAATATCTGCTTTAATACTTCTAGCATATTTATTGTTTCCTTTATTGGTATACCATAATTCAAACTATAGAACTTAAATTTTGATACTAAATAAATTCCTCTAATATAGGAAATTATACCTATTATTAGGTAGTTCACAAGGATGAATAAGCCTGCTTCTATGTAAACCGCCATAGTGTGTATATATTTTGGTAGTGGTAGCTGTAAAATATTATAGCTACTGGTATTTTGTCCGGTGTTTACCTTCTGATTCATTACTACAATGGTTAAAATAAGGGCAAATACAAGTAGACTGAATGTTTCAATTGTATTTACAAGACTAGAGTACATACTTGTCCTAAGGTTAATTTCATTAATTATTGAAAAGTCTAGAGTCCTATAATACTCTACTGTCATCCTATAAGAAACCACATTACCAAAAATATAAAGTCCAGCCAGTATCATAATAAATACTATTAGGAGCTTCCTATTTCTCTTAAGGTCAAACTTCAAATATCTTAATAAGCTAGTCATCAAAAGACACCTCTCTTATTTTGTCTAGAATAGACTTTCCTTCATGTAATCTCATTTCCTCTGCATCGAAACTGGCAACAAGCCTCCCGTCATTTAGTATGTGTACATAATCTACAACAGACTCTATATCCTTAATTTCATGTGTAGTAAGTATCAAGGCCTGGTCATCTGACATATACTGGGCCATCATACTGACAAATTCCTTCCTCTTAAATACGTCGATGCCTCCAAAGGGCTCATCCAAAATAATATACTTCATATTCAAGCAAAAGGCCATAACAAGCTTTACCTTAGCTATGTTACCCTTCGACATAGAGTCAATATAGTCATTCCTATTTATCTTGAATAGCTCAAGCATCTCATCAGCCTTATGGTCATCCCACGTCTCATAAAAATCCTTGTAGAAGTCTATCATATCCTGGACCCTATATCCTGGAAAATGTGTTGGGCAATCTGGCACATATATCATTTTCTTGTATAACTGGTATGACAGCCTTTGGTCATCAACACTAATAGAACCTCTAGTAGGTTTTATAAAGCCCATAATGGACTTTAATAAGCTTGTCTTCCCTGCCCCATTAAGGCCAAGAATGGCTGTAATTGTCCCTTCCTTTATATCGAGACTTACATTATCAAGGGCATATTTAACACATGAAGACCTTCCCCCTGTCTGATTTCTATATTTCTTTGTTAAATTCTGTACTCGTATCATCTAATAGATCCTCCTTAGTTTCATCGTAATATTTGTCTAGTAGGTCTATAACCTTTTCCTTATCAATATTTATTGACTTCATACTTGAAATAAATTCAATCAATGGCTCTTTAATATAATCATCCCTAAGTTGATGTAGTCTTTCTAGGTCACTTGTTATCACACTACCCTTACTTTTTTCGGTAATTATAAGGCCTATTTCATCCATATAGGAATAGGCCTTTTGTACTGTATTAAGGTTTACACCTAAGATGCCAGCTAACTCCCTTCTAGAGGGTATTAAACTACCAGGCTCAAGTTCTCCCAAGAATACCCGAGACTCAAAGTATTTTGATATCTGTAGGTATATGGGTGAATTACTATTGAATTTTATCTCTTTCAAGCTTGAATCACTCCTCCCCTTATTTTAAATATTATAATTTGTTATTTTAAGTCCTTAACTGTACTACTACTATAGTACAGTTAAGTGTATTATATCACTAGTACAGTTTAAGTGCAAGAGTAAAAAATATCTTTTTCCATTTTATTATTCAATGATACATCTTCGGAAGTATTTTAAATACTTCTTCCTTTTTTTCCATCTATTCTTTGTTAACATAAAAAGGGAAGTATAGGTTATTTACCTTTACTCCCCCTTATAGATGAATAAAATGCAGTCTATTTAATTAAAGATATTCTGAGCTATCTTGTCTCTTGCTAAACGATGTATATCTATATACAAGAATACTAAGGCAATAGCTCCTGATATAATATCACTAAGGGCATTAGCTAAATAAACACCATTTATACCCATTATTTTTGGTACTATATATAAAAGTGGTATAAGTATACCCCCGTACCTAAGTATATATAATACGGAAGAGGTCTTTGGTCTTCTAATCGACTGGAAGTAGGTTGTCGCTATTGAGTGGATACCTACAAAAGTTATACCTAGAAGGTATATTCTTATATTATGGCTCGTTATGTCAAGTAGTCTAGTATCAGAAGTATATGGGTATATAAATAATTTTGGATACAATACTATAAAAATTAAAAACAAGGAGCTTATAGCTACTATAACTCCTGTGGTCAACCTCACAGTTTTAACTATCCTGTGGTACTTATTGGCCCCAAAGTTATATCCTATTAGTGGTTGGGCCCCTTGACTGATTCCATAAATTATCATTGTAATAAACAAACTAATAGATGAAATAATGGTTACAGATGCCATATGGTAGTCACCACCAAAGTTAATTATAAACCTATTTAGTATTATATTAACAATTGTACCAAACAAGTTCATAAAGAAATTTGGGAGACCATTATGGAATATTTCCCAAACAACCCTCATGTCAAGAGATGCATTTTTCTTCCTAAGTTTTATAGGTATATTCTCTGCCTTTATAAAGAAGTATAGGACAAATACTGTAACAGTAGTCTGAGATATCACAGTTGCAATTGCTGCTCCCCTTACACCCCACTTAAAGACAAAAATAAAAAGAGCATCCAGTATAATATTAAGTATTGAGCTCACTATAACTATTATCATAGATTCCTTAGCATGTCCAAGACTTCTTACAGAGTTATTTAAACAGTAACCTGTTAAGCCAGGCACGCCACCAATAAGTATAATCCATATATAGTCCCTGGCATATCCATATACATCCTTAGACACGCCTAAAAGATTAAAAATCGGATTCATAAATATGATACAGACAATAGTAATTATAAGTTCAGAAATTATAATCAAAAGTAAAGAGTTGTATAGTATTTTTTCTGCTGAATCATACTTCTTCTCACCGTATCGAATAGAAATTAAAGTAGAGCCACCTACCCCAATCAGGAGAATAAAGGCCATCTGGACAACCTGAAATGGCATTGTAATACCAATAGCTGTTAGGCCTAAAGGATTGATCCTGCCTATAAAAATCCTGTCTACAATATTATAAACTGCAGCAACAAGCATACTTAAAATTGCTGGTATACTCATATCTAGCAATAACTTTGAAATTTTATCATTACCTAAATCCTTGTTCAAAACTACCTCCTAATAGTAAATTTCCCTAGTGAGGAATAACCCCATAAGGACTTATACCCTTATGAGGTTATTTTATACATGTATATTAAGATTTTCTGCTATCGTTTGAAATAGTGATTGTGATTTGAGTCCCAACATTCTTCTTACTATTTATAGTCATGTACCCACCATGTAGCTTAACTATTTCTTCACTTATAGCAAGACCTAAGCCACTTCCAGACTTGTGGAAATCTTCCTGGAAGAATTTCTTAGATACATTTGCTATATTCTTTTCATCTATACCTATACCATTGTCGGCTACACATATACTAGTTTCGTTACTTGTCTGGTCAACCTTTACTGAGATAACACCCTCTTCTGGCGTGAATTTAATAGAGTTCTGTACTAGGTTTATCAGAACCTGTCTTAGTCTGTCTTTATCTCCATAAATTATAGTCATATCTTGATTTAAGAATTCAAAGCTCAGTCTTATATTCTTTTTAATAGCCATAGACCTAAGCTGGTTTATTACACTAGAAACAAGATTTTCTATATTTACCTCTGCAATATTTAGCTTCATCCTGTTGGATGACATCCTTGAAAAGTCAAGGAGCTCCTCTACTAGCTTTATTAGTCTCTCAGTTTCATCATTGATTATGCCTAGACCCATGCTCAGTTCTTCCTTACTAATATTATCCAGTCCAAGGGTTTCACTCCAGCCCTTAATAGATGTTAGAGGTGTTCTTAGCTCATGGGATACTGATGAAATAAATTCATCCTTTAGCTTTTCACTCTTCTGAATTTCCTGGGCCATATTTTCAAAGGTATTGGCAAGGTCGCCAATTTCATCATCATATATCCTAGACTTGTTAACCTTTATATTATAGTTACCCTTGGCCAACATATTGGAAAATATTTTTAGCTCATGTAGGGGGTCTATAATTGAATCAGCAAACTTCAGGCTAAGGCTGATTGAAAATGCGATTACTATTAAGCCCATAAAGAATAGATAAAACATTATTTTTAATATTTCAGTATTTACATACTTAAGTGAAACACTAAACCTAACCACACCCTGGATTACACCATTGCTTTTAATTGCTACAGAAGCACTCATTACATTTTCATGGGTGTCTTTTTCCTCATATATATATGTATACATATCATTACCAGCAGTGTTTTTAAGGGCATTTCTTACATCTACATAATCAATGGTTCTATTACTGTTAAAGCCATACTGGTCTACAATTAGCTTACCCTTACTGTTTATAATATTTACAGCTATATTAGAGTTTTGTAGGTTGTTTTGGTTTTCTAATATACTCCTAACCCTATCATTAAAGTCTATATTAGTCATATTAGCTGCATTATATACGGTATCTATATACCTCATCTGCGAAAACATGGTCTGCCTTATAGAGGTATAGTAGTACCTAGTTGTAAATATGGCAAAGAATACTTCAAATATCAATACTATCAGGATTATTATAATTATGAAATTTTTAAGAACTTTTTTCCTTAATCCTCCAAAGTATAAACCCATTAATCTGCTCTCCTAAAAGTATAGCCATAGCCCCATGCAGTCAAAATATACTTTGGCTTTGATGGGTCTTCTTCTATCTTGTTTCTAATACGTCTTATATTTACATCCACTATCTTGTAGTCATATAGTTCAGTAGATCCCCATACCTCCTGAAGGATTTGGTCCCTACTCAGACTATCACTTGCATTTATCATTAGGAACTTTACAATTGAGAACTCTGTAGGAGTAAGGTCTACAACATTTCCATTCTTATAAAGCTTCCTCTTATTAATATCCAAAGAAAATGGTGGTAGATCAAGAACACTGCTCTTTCTAGTATCATTGTCCTTATTAACCCTCCTAATTAGGGCAGATACCCTAAATAAAAGCTCTTTTATACTAAATGGCTTTATCATATAATCGTCAGCCCCTGCCACGAAGCCCTCAATCTTATCATCCTCCTGGGCCTTTGCAGTAAGCATGATAACACCCATATTTTCATACTTGTCTCTTATATACCTACATATATCTACACCACTCATGTCAGGTAGCATTATATCTAGTAGTGCAACAGCAATATTGGGTTCACTATTAAGTTTTTCTATGGCCTCACTACCTGTTCCAGCCTCTATTACTTCATAACCCTCTCTCTTTAAATTTATGCTAACAAAACTTCTTATACCTATTTCATCCTCTAAAATAAGAATCTTGTCCATATTATTCCCTCCTAACGTAGATACTATTTATTAATCAACACAAATGTTTTGCTTATTCTATTAAGGTTTATCCCATATTTCTTCAACATAGTTTCATTTGACTTCTTAAGTATGCACACGTAGTCTTCTGTTTCAAACAGGACCCTAGTTTTAACATCCTCTTTATCTATATTTTCATAATTAGCTGAAGCCTTTGGGATGACAGTGTAAGTCAATAATTCGACCTTTGACTTATCATTGATATAGTAAATAGAGTATTCATCCTTATTATCCTTATTTTCAACCTTTATATAGATTTTATCTCTTAGTATGTCAGGTATAACCTGTTTGAAGTTATAAGTAAATGAATAGAAATTCTGACCTATTCTTGTAAGAACTTCCTTTTTTTCTTCTAGCTTACCATTCCAGTCATACCAGCTAATAATTATATTGTCCTTAGTGCTTGAATTTGTCAGTCCCTCTTCAATCTTTGGCAGGTCCAAGATGCCATCACCATTCATATCCTCAGCCCTTAAATTATAAGGATTAATGGCTATGTTAGATTCATTTTTTATAACCTTTTCAAACCTTGAATTTCTGTATATAATTAGTTGGTTTACCGAAGATCCTCTAAGACTCTGGTAGGTTATCACACTTCCAAAGTACTTATTTGAAAGTCTTCCGTTTAGTATCTCGACCTTGTCCAAAGATTCTACAGTATAGGATGTATCATACTTATCAAACTGAATATTATTGTTCTCAAGCCTCATACCACATATACTGACCTCATAATTCTTTTGACTCTGGATAAGGGCTAAACATTCCATCTGCCCATCATTATCATAGTCAAAGAAGTTTAACTTAATTGAAGTCTCAGATGAGTTGTACTCCGCCTTCTTTTTAATGTTTCTATCTTCATAAGAATAAACGTATATATTTTCATAACCTAGACTATTAATATGGAGAATAATTTCTTTTTTTCCATCATTATCCAAATCTATAAAATTAGCATACTTAATCGTCTCTCCGGGAATTCTAACTATGCCTTCATCATCCTCTGAAATCTGACCACTTTGCATATTAAATATATACATGTATATATTACTCGTACCTTGGTTTTCATTATTTTTTTTCTTAAAGGCAACTATGTCCTCTATTCCATCAGAATCAAGGTCTACCCTATTTATCTTGGATACCTCTTTGAAGTTTTGAGGCATTGTAAAGCTAGTATCAAGAGGTGTTAAACGCCTTATTGAATTATAAATTTGAAGGTTACTTTCATTGCTTACAGGCTTTACTATCAACTTTTCTGGCGATTTTAATGAATTAAAATTGGCAGCGATCAGGGTTGGTAGAGCAATCAATAAAACTATGAAGAATACCCATATATATTTATTAAATAACTTATTCAATATATCACCCCTTTAAGCTTTTTTTGGTGGTTTAGGACCTGGATACTGGTAATAATAGGTTTTTAACATACCATTATATAGCTTTCTCTTTCTTATAGCATCCTGACCAAATTCATACTCAAAATCTTCATATGAAGTAATAAGGTAGTATGACCAGTTTTTAAGCCTCCTTAGAGTATAGCCTAATTCCTTATATAGAAGCTTTACACTTTCTTGGTCCTCAAGTCTTTCACCATATGGTGGGTTGGTAATTAAAAATCCATACTCTTCTTGAGAAGCAAATTTAGTAGCATCTCCACATTCAAATTTTATATACTTTTCTACCCCTGCAATTTCAGCGTTGTTTTTTGCTATTTTAATAGACTCAGGATCTATATCATATCCATATATGGTGAAGCTTTCATCGTCTCTTAAGAGATCAAAGGCCTCTTTTCTAACCTCCCACCAGATATTTTTATCTATAGTTCTCCACTTTTCTGATATAAACTCCCTATTCATGCCTGGGGCCATATTTATACCAATCATGGCTGCTTCTATTAGTATTGTTCCTGACCCGCACATTGGATCTACTAGGGTTCTGCCCGGTCTCCAAGGCGTAAGATAGACTAGGCCAGCTGCAAGAGTTTCTCTAATTGGAGCCTTATTTGATAGCTCTCTGTAGCCCCTCTTATGTAGGGCTAAGCCAGTAGTATCTATGGAAAGTACCACCCTGTCCTTATGTATAAAGACAAAGATTGGGTATCTTTCCTTATCTTCCTTTAGCATATTGCTTTCCATATACTTTTCCTTAAGGCTATCAACCACTGCCTTCTTGACTATAGACTGTATATCAGGGGTTGAATAGAGCTTAGACTTTATAGATGATGCCTTTGCTACTGGAAATTCAGCCCCATAGGGTATAAACCTAGACCAATCTATCTGTCTAGTCCTATCGTAAAGCTCCTCGAATGATGTAGCCTTGAACTCAGCCACCTTTAGGCTAACCCTCTCAGCACACCTCAACCACATATTTGCCCTGGCTATTCCGTACTCATCAGTCTTATAAGTAACCCTGCCATCTTCAGTCTTTTCAATTTCAAAACCTAAATTTTTTATTTCATTTGCTAACATCTTTTCCATACCAAAAAAACATGGAGATATTAAAGTGTACTTATACTTCATATTTGTTCACCATTTCTATCATCTTATTCTTAAGCTCATTTTCAAGCCTAAGGATCTCATTTTCAGCCTCTTTTCTCTTTGCCCTAGACTCAACCTGTATCTTCATAACCTCATCTAGACTAGATATAAGAGCTTCATTTGTATGTTTTAAGCTATCTATATCAACTATTCCTCTTTCTGATTCCTTAGCAGTTTCTATTGAAGCCATTTTAAGGTTGTCTGCATTCTTCTTCAAAAGCTCATTAGTTATATTTGATACTTCTCTTTGGGCCCTTATAGCTTCACTAGAATGACTTACCCCAAGGGCTAATACCATTTGATTTTTCCATAGGGGGATGGTATTTACAATGGTTGATTGTATCTTTTCAACCATGAGGATATTATTATTCTGTACCATCCTTATCTGGGGTGCTGTCTGTATTGATATCATCCTAGACAGGTCAAGGTCATGTAGCTTTTTCTCAAACCTATCTATTTGGTTATTAAGGTCATTAAGGTTTTGGGCATCCTCCTGTAGGCCAGATTCCTTGGCCTTTCTACTTAGGGCTGGCAGATCATTGGCCTTAATATCAGCTAGTTTTTTCTTACCTGCCAATATATACATCGATACTTCTTTATAGTAATTCTTATTTAGGTCATACATCTGGTCTAGGGTAGAAATATCCTTCATAAGAGTTACCTGCTGCTTTTCTAATGATTTTACTATAGAGTTTACATTATTCTCAGCCTTGTCATAGTTGGCCCTAATTAGCTGGGTCTTCTTAGTTCCCCTCTTAAAGAATCCAAGTATACCCTTGTCTTCATCACTAGCATCAAAGCCCTTTAATTCGACAACAAGGTTTGAAATCATATCTCCTACCTCTCCAAGGTCCTTGGTCCTAATAACATTTAGGGTAGAATCTGAGAAATCAGACATCTTTTTTTGAACTCCTGCCCCATATTCGAGTACTAGTTGTGAGTTTGCTATATCTATTTGCTTAGAAAAATCTTCAACCATTTTTCGTTCTGATTCACTTAAGCTCATTTCATCGAAAGAATCTAGGGCTCTAGTATCAACTACATTTTCTTCTACTAGGTCTATGTCTTCTTTCGTATTATTTCCAAAACTTAAAATTATATCATCCATATTTAATCTCCTAATTTCTTATTTTATCAATACACATTCCAACTAAATCCAGCCTAAAATATATTATTCAGTCTTATTTTCAAATGGACTAGTACCACTTAAACCATCCTGGGCTAACATTGTTTTTAAGACAGAAATATCTGACTTTATGTCTATATTATCTGCCTGAATTAGCTGGTCTACTAGCCTCTGGTAGGCCTCTATGATTGTATCCATAGTAGTTCCTATTTCAATCATAGACTTGTTTAGTAGGTCAGTACTAGGCTTATTTTCAAGGTCTTGATAGGACTTAAGTAGCTTGATTGTAATTGGCATATAGTATGATGAAAATCTGTCTAACCTATGTAGCTTATCTGGATTTTTTGCTACTATAGTCTCAAGACTTTCTATCAGATAGAATATATCTGAACATCTTTGCTTCATGTCTGGATCAATTAGTGAGCCCTCCAGGCTGACAAGTTCTTGCTTAACCTCCTGACATGTATCTTGAAATTCCTTTAATTCTTTATTAGATTCAAGTTTTTCTTTTTCAATATCCCTTTGCCTACGACTTTCCTGACCAGACTGGTAGTAGGAATATAATTCATCATTTACAAGGAATATCGTGTCATTCTCTACTAGGTGGCCTTGGTAAAAGAATCTCTTGTCTATCAGCCTATGTAGATCCTTAACAACACTGCTTTCTGCTATCCCCACACGGTAGGCCATGCTTGAAACTTCGGCATATCCATTTTGATCAAGCGATCCTATATAGGACTTGTATCTTGCGATTTCTTTCCTTTTTCTTGAAAAGAAATAACTAATACCAAACATTAGTCCAAAAATAGCAAAGAATGGTATAAAATTCATTTCTAGTACTAGAAAAATAATACCTAATATAAGCATAAGCAAGGATGTAGCACCAAATATTATTTGAAACACCAGGTTAACTGCATAGTTTTCTGGTCTCCTGGCATATATATCTAGTTTATTAGTTTGGACCGCATTACTAGGGTCATAGCCCTTATTATAGAATTTCTTATAAGAGTTTCTCCCAAATAAGTTTTGACCTATAACTGAATTATTGACCTGGTCAAGGGCTATATCTATAGACCTCTTCACCGTCTCATTTAGGTCCGAAAAATTGCTTTCATTTATTTTTGTATCTATAGTATCACCCAAACGCTTAACTAGGTCATCTATATAAAAATTATTCTTCCTATGTCTATCACTCATAAAAAACACCTCACTAATATGATTATACCATATTTTTAGATATTTTCGCCTTTTGCTTATATAAATATATACAGATATCAGGTTCATATAAGTATATTTTAGATTCTTATTGGTCAGTTTATATAATATAAGTTTATACAATATAAACATGTATATTAAAATGAGGCCCCGTATTTAAATACGTGACCTCTGTAGGTTGGTACTACCCATCAGGGTAAGAAACTTATTTATTAGATATATTATATACCTTTACTAGACTCATAATTATACTAATAGTCCCTCAGAAATATTAAGGGTTTTGTCAGCAATTTCTTGAGCAAAAACTGTGTCATGGGTAATTATTAATATAGTCATACCCATCCTCTTACAGTTTCTAATGATCTCCTCTACCTTTTGAATATTTTCCTTATCTAGGGCTGAAGTTGGTTCATCAAAGCATAATACCTTTGGCTTAAGGGCACAAGATCTAGCAATAGCAACCCTCTGTTGTTGCCCTCCAGACAACTGGTGAGGATAGTGGTCCTTCTTGTCTAAAAGATCTACCATCTCAAGTAGGTCTAGGGCTTCCTTAACTACTTCATCCTTATTTCTTCCAAATACCCTTACAGGAGATTCTATTATATTCTCAAGGACAGTTAGATGTGGAAAAAGGTTGAAATTCTGAAAAACCATGCCTATCTGGCCCCTAATTTCCTTCATATCATTAATAGACATAATTTCAACATCATCTAAGATAATTTTACCACTATCAAAGCTTTCAAGTCCATTAATACACCTTATAAGGGTCGTCTTGCCTGCTCCTGACTTTCCTAATACTACACCTATTTCACCATCATCGATCTGGAAACTTATTCCCTTTAAAACATCCACCTGCCCGAATTTTTTCTTAAGATCAACTATTCTTAACATCTTCTCACCCCTTACCTATAGTATGAATATCTCTTCTCTAAGATTGCCATCAACTTAGTTAATATAGCTGTCATTACTAGGTATATAACAGCAGCATAAGCAAAAGGCATCAAACTAGCTTCCCTATTGCTGGCTGCTGTTGCCACCCTCAATAGGTCATTTAATCCTAGTATATAAACTAAAGAAGTATCCTTTACTAGGGTAATTAGCTCATTAGATACTGGAGGTAATACCCTCTTAGTTAGCTGGGGCAAAATAATTCTCCTGTACATAGTTACCTTGTCAAAGCCAAGGACCTTAGCTGCTTCAAACTGTCCTTTGTCTATAGATAATAGACCACCTCTAAATATTTCTGCATAATATGCAGCATAGTTGATAACAAAGGCTATAAAGGCTACCGTCAACTGGTCAAATACTAGCTTTGGACTAATTATAGGAAGTACATAATAAAAAAACATCATCTGTAGTAACAAAGGACTTCCCCTCATTATCCATATATAGAAGCTAGATACTGAACTAGCTATTTTATTATTTGATAGCCTTACAAAGGCAACTGCTATACCCAAGGGTATGGAAAATATAGTTGTTACAAAGAACAATTCTAAAAGTATTTTAACCCCTTCAAACATTTATTTCCTCCTGTCGCTGACCTAATATACTTATCAGCTTTAATTACTTATATTTTTACTATTGGTTGAACCATTTTTTCTTAATATTGTCAAAAGTACCGTCGGCCTTCATATCATCAAGGGCCTTGTCTATCTTATCTCTTAGTTCTGTGTCATTCTTTCTAAATCCAACACCGTACTGCTCACTACCAAGGTCTCCCTCTAGAACCTTATACTTATCAGCACCCCTCTGAGTAATATAGTACTTAAGTAGGACTTCATCACCAACAACTGCCTTAATTCTGCCAATTTCTAAGTCTCTAAGGGCCTTGTCATATGTATCATATGTAACTGGCTTCTTGTCTTTTATCATTCCGATGAATTCCTTGTTAGCTTCAATTGCCTCTAAAGCTGATGATGCTGCCTGAGTTCCAACCACCTGGTCCTTAAGGTCTGCAAGTTTAGTTGGGCTTTCAGTAGACATTGTAATTGCAATCTGCTTGTTATCGAAGTATGGCTTAGAAAAGGCTACTCTTGCCTTACGTTCTTCAGTTATTGAGTATCCATTCCATAGGCAGTCGACATTTCCATTATCAAGGGCCTGTTCCTTCATTGACCAGTCAATATTCTGGAACTTAACTGTATAGCCTGCTCTCTTAAATGCTTCTTTTGCTAGGTCGATGTCAAAGCCCTCTAGCTCGTTTTTATCATTCAAGAATCCCATTGGAACAAATGTGTTGTCAAGTCCCATGACAATTTCTTTTTTAGAGTTTGTATCACTAGCCTTCTTATCCTCCTTCTGGCCTGAGCACCCTACCAAGCCTGTAGCCAATACTAAGCCTAATCCTAACATAACCGTTTTTTTGATAATACCTTTTTTCATTTTCTTTTCCTCCTAAAAATATAATAAAATATGTTTTAGTCAGGTCCAGGATAGAATACACACAAAAAACTCCCGTGCCCTGACGTCTGCCAGAGGACGAGAGTATAAAATCCAATACTTCGTGTTCCCACCTCTATTCGTTACTATCTCACAATAGCAACCTCATCGAGTACTATATAATACTCTAACACTGTAACGTGTGTTCACGTGATAGCCTACTAAGCTTCGGTATCCAACTCATAGATGTGTTCAATATAATCTGTAATGCGCTTCTCACCAACCAGCTACTCTCTGATTAACTTCATATACCTACTATTTCTAGTCAAAGTCTTTATTTTTGTGGTTTCTTTACTTGTTATAAAACATTCTAAATCATGGTAAAGGTTTTGTCAAGCTTATTTTTTAATTTTTTTGAATTTACTTCTCTTAGTTGTCAACACATATGTTACACTTACAAGAGAGTTTTTCAAAATGCCTACTATTTTATCGAAAATTATAAATGAATAAGTCAAGGAGTAAAGCTTTGCGAACCTTGACTTGGTTCATTTTAATTTTCATAATAGTAGGATGTATTTTTGAAATACTCTTCTACAACTTCATCTGGACTTTTAAATTTTAAACTTGTTTTTGCCGTACTATTATATCTTCTTTCATGCTTTGCCACCTGATTTATCAGATCTTTTTCGCTAGT